>CAZXVB010000260.1:0-4837 GCA_964643875.1 uncultured Anaerolineales bacterium
GCAGTGGATTGCCGAGGGCAATGCCCTCGGCTACCCTGAAAATGGCCCGGGGGCTTCGGTCGGAGACCTCGCCCAACCAGGTCGCCAGGCCGTTTCGCCGGTGGGGGAATACCCGCCGCCGGGTAAGGAGTATTCCCGATAGATGCCGGGAATGGCGGCTAACTCAGCATTGTACTCCACGCTCACCTCGGCAGGGATACCGGCAGTGGGAACTTTCCAGTCCGTGCCCCTGACAGCCAGGGATGAATTTATGCATTGCTGTATCTAGAATGGAGGGGTAGACCGAACAGCGGATCACGTGCCATCTCTGGCATGCGACGTGAACGGCGCGCGAGGGGACGAGCCCCCATTTCCCTGTCTGCAACATACCGGCCAAATGGCAGAGAGGCAGTCCCACCACATTAGCGTAGCACCCCACAATTCTTTCCACAGGATGGAAACCGGGATGTTGGATTGCATAGGCGCCGGCTTTATCGAAAGGATCTCCACTGGCGACGTAGGCGGCGATCTCGGCATCCGTGTAGGGGCGCATATACACATCTGTCCGAGCGACCACGGTCTCCATCCGCTCCGAGCCGGCATCCAGCAAAGTGACCGCCGTGAAGACAGCGTGAGGGCGTGACCGCAACCGGTGCAGCATTGCTGTAGCCTGGTCGGCATCCTCCGGTTTGCCCACGCTTTCTCCGTCCAACGACACAGTGGTGTCGCACGCCAAAATAAGGAGGGGTTCCTCGGCTGTGAGCGTTATGAGCGCAGCGCGGGCTTTCTCCCGGCTCAGACGGGCTACCAGCGCAGCAGGCGATTCGTCAGCACGGGTCTCTTCCTCCACAACCGGGCAGACGGATCGGAACGGAATCCCCAGCAGCGCCAGCAATTGACGGCGGCGGGGGGATTGGGAGGCTAACAATAAACCAGAAGATGTCGGTATCGTCTCGTGACAGTATTCCATCGCGGGAAGTATTGTAACATCAGGCGGCGGAGTTGTAAAGAGTCACAAAACGTACGTAGGGTCCGCTGACCATGTAGATCCTCAAATACAGATGGATATGGACGGAGAGATCACACTTCGTCAAGCCCAGGGAGCCCCCAACCGGGTACAAGCAACTGTCGAGGCATTGGCGGGAGTGAGCCTGGCATTCGTGCACGTGGAATCGGTATGCTCCTCTCAGAGCGTGTCCCCAAAATCGCTCCCGCAGCCGCGCATAGGGATACCATCCTACTTTTCAAGGCTCTACACGGATTCGAGGGGTAGAGACGAGCCTCCCGCAGGATGAGGAGTATGAACCTGCGGGAGGCTGGCTTATCCCACGAATCCACGTTGACCTCTTCTTGCTCAAGCTCTCAGGCGTTCTCTCCACCGGACTTCCGGGGCAGCCAAAAAGAAAAGGTCGCGCCGTGACCATACTTACTCTCTACCCAAATCTGACCGCCGTGCATTTCTACCAACCGTTTACTGATGGCCAATCCCAATCCAGTTCCCTTGACCCGCAGCGCCAAAGGGCCATCCGCCTGGCGGAATTCCTCGAAGATGAGAACGTAATCTTCCTCTCGAATGCCGGGGCCGGTGTCGGTGACTGAGATTTGAAGCGCGGAGCCTACCGTCCGACAGACGATGGTGATCGTCCCTTCCGAGGGCGTAAATTTCACTGCATTGCTGAGCAAATTGAGCAGAACTTGTTTGATGCGGAGGCGATCGGCGGTCAGCGGAGGTAATCCATTCACGCATTCGACGATCAAGGTTTGTCGTTTCTCTTCGATCAGCGGAGCCACGACGCTCTGGACCTCTGCCAATAATTCATCCACCGCGAACGTGGTCATATCGAGGGGCATTCGGCCCGCCTTGATCTTGGAAAAATCGAGAATGTCGTTGATCAGCGCCAACAGGTCTTCGGCGCTGGTGAGAATATTCTGCACGCCGCCGATTTGCTTCGGCGTCAGATCGCCAAAGATCCCCTTGAGCAAGACATCGGCGTAGCCAATGATCGAGTTGAGCGGCGTGCGCAGCTCGTGGCTCACACTGACCAGGAACTGGTCCTTGAACCGATCGAGTTCCTGGAGTTGCGCATTGGCCGCTTCCAGAGCCTGGGCCCGCTCTTGAAGTGCTGCTCGCGCCGCCTCGACTTCGTTAAACAGTCGCACCCGCTCGACCAAAATAGCCAGGTTGCCGGCCAATGTACTGACCAGATGCAGATCATCCTGGTCGAAGGCACCAAGAGAGGAGCTTTGCACATCAAGCACGCCGATGATGAACGGACCGATCCGCATCGGGACACATAGTTCCGAACGGGTTTCGGGTATCCCTTCATAGTAACGGGGGTCCTGCCGAACATCAGGGACAATCAGCGGCTCACCATGTTGAACGACCCACCCACTGATCCCTTGGCCCGATTTGAGGCGCAATTGAGAGACCAACTCATGAGAATATCCCACGGCCACTTCCAAAGACAGCAAATCCTGTTCAGCGCTCAGGAGCAAAACCGATACCAGAACATCCCCCATTTCGGCCACCAGCGCCCGGGCCACTTTTCGAATGGTGTCCCGATAGTGCATCTCGTTGACGGCGGCCAGGCTGGCATCGTGGAGAAATTTCATCTCACGGGCGCGGCGTTCCGTGGTGGCAAATAGACGAGCATTCTCTAACGCAATCGCAGCCTGATCCATAAACGCGGTCAACATCTGGAGTTCCTCTGGTGCTACAGACTGTTTGGCATTCCCATCGTACCCCACCTCTACTACGCCAATGACCTGTTCCCGCATTTTGATCGGCATAAAGATGCGTAAGAACCGTTCGTGATCGGGGTAACCACCCTCTACAATCTTTATCTGTCCACTCCGATAGACGGTGGTCAGAAGATCCGAACTTTCAGGGAGGTCTGGAGCGCGGACCGTCCATTCGGGATCGGCGTCGAAATGCCCCTGCCAAATTCCATGCCGGATACGGACAGAGTCCGTCTTCTCGTCTACTGTGGCAATGGTGACATAGGTACAACCCAGTGTCCGATACACGGCCTCCAGGATCGTGCGCAACAAGGTCTCCTGATCCAGAGAAGAGGAAAGGGCACGGCTGGTCTCATACAGAGCGGCAATCCGGCGGGCGTGTTTCTGTGTCTCATCCAGTAGATGGGCGTTTTCCATCATGATGGCGGTCTGATGTGTCAAGGTCTGCCCCATCGCAATCTCACCCTGAGTGAACTCGCGCTCAGGGTGATTGTCCCACACCATCGTCAACCCAATGACGTTTCCCCGTGCAACCAGAGGAAAAAAGAGAACCGACCGGGCCTGCCTGGCAGAGAGAAACTCCCTTTCCTGGGGAGAAAGGTCATCGTCGGAGATGTGCATCCGGGAAGGCCGCCGGGCATCCAAAGAGCGGGAGATGGTCGGCAAGTCGGTTAGGATATAGTTGCGTCTCGTTGACTCTGCGGGAAATCGAGATATTGTATCTCTCTTCCTCAGTTTTTTGTGCTCAGCGACGACCTGAAGGGTTGAGAGAGTACATCGTGCATCATCGTCTACCGTCGTCGCCAGTGCAAAGATCGTCACGCCATCGGCATTGAGCATTTCGGCCAGACTGCGAGCCACATACGGCAACACCTGGCCCATATCCAAAGTGGAGGAAAGGGCGGCGGTCACGCCGTGCAACAGAAGCGCTTCCCGGAGCTGCGCGCGGGTCTGCCCATAGAGACGGGCATTTTCGATCATCGGGGCAGCAAGTTGTGCCATGGTGAACACCCGGTCGGCGGTTTCTGGGAGGTATGTATGGGGCGTGTGTGAATGGAACATCAGCAGCCCAATGACCCGATCCCGAAAGACCAACGGCACGCCGAGCCAGGAGCGAGTCGAACTATGCGACGTGATAGGTGTCCAATGGGGGCTCGCTTCCACATCACCCAACATGACCGGTCGCTGCTCGTCAATTACTTGTTGCAACAGGGGGTACGACGTCAATTCCATTTCCCGGGGGATGTCAGTCTGCTTCACCCCCTGACAGGCCATCACCCATGTTTTTCCTCGCCGATGGTGGGAGAGGTGCTCGTCCGGCAAGCAGGTGACGAGGGCCATATCGTAGGGGATCACACTGCGCAGTTTGCCCAAGAAGCGTTGTAGCAATGCATCCAATTCAAGTGTCGAACCCAAAGCCTTCACAGTATCCTGGAAATCCTGAGCCTGTTCCCGCTCGCGAAGAAGGCTGGCCAACCAACGAGCGCCGTTCTGAAGATGGAATCGCAACTCCTCCAGGTCAATTGGTTCGCTCAGGCAACTATCCGCCCCGGCTTCCAACCCGGCCATCCGGGCGGCACGCTCTTGACCTGTCAGCACGATAATGTAAGTCGGTCGGTCATGGAACGTCTCCCGATAACGCCGACAAAGCTCCAGGCCATTTACCATCATTCCATTCAGGACAATCAAAGGCGGGGCATCTTTTTGGGAAAGGAGCGACCAGGCCGTGTCGCCGTCCCCGACAGAGACGACCTCATACCCCCATTGGGTCAACTCGCTTTCCAACCAACAGCGTTGGCTCTCGGCGCTTTCTGCGATCAATACTTTCATCTTCATTACCCATCTTGTCCGGCCCAGGGGTGAATTTTGGTGATCCGGTAATACAGGATGTAGTCCACTCACAGGATACCACAACCCGGCTATTCATCTGTTAACGAACGGTTACGGTTGAATAACAATCACCATGCTCTCCCTCCCCGCCGTCAGAGAGGTAATGTTAGTCCCCGCCACCATCGGGGCCGGCATTCCCGTTCTATTGGATTCATGCTATAATTTCATTACCCAACACGCTTTTTCTGGGACGCAGATTAACGCAGAAAAACACAGGTTTTCTTGGGTT
>CAZXVB010000261.1:0-2079 GCA_964643875.1 uncultured Anaerolineales bacterium
CGTTCGCTGTTGGGCGAGGTCTCCGACCGCAGCCCTGCGCCTCGGTCAGGAGACCTCGGCGAGCGAGCGTTCAGTGCCTCACTTGCCCGAATCCCTCCCCTGAGTTACAATGTGCCTCGATGAACAACACAACACCCGCCTATCGCCGCCGGTGGGAGACCGCCGGGTGGTGCGCTCTCTTGATGTTGACCTGGGGACTGTGGCTGTGGCAACTCGACGCCAGCGACCTGACATTCGATGAGACGGCCACCTACTTTGTGGCACATCGCCCCTGGAAGGAGATCCTGGTCTACCTGCAGGGCGCTGTACGCGAGCATCCCCCTGTCTACTATTTGCTAATCCACGGCTGGATGACAATCGTTGGCCACAGTGAATTCAGCCTGCGGATATTTTCCGTGGGAATGGGCCTGATCGCGCTCCCGCTGACCGGCCGCCTGACCCGACTGCTGTTGTCCGAGCGTCACCGGCGAGAGCAGGCCAACGTGATGGCTTTGCTTTCGGCGCTCTTCCTGAGCATCACTCCCGGCATGGCCTATTACGCCCGCGAAGCCCGAATGTACAGCCTGGGTGTCGTGTGGACCACCTTAGCAACCGGCCTGTTCATCCGGGATTGGCTGGTAGCGAAAACCTGGCCCCCTCCTTGGGCCATCTTCTCCCTTGGGGTCGTCCACTTCCTGGCGCTGTTTACCCATTACTATTTGCTGATCCCCGTTTTGATACAGCCGCTGGCATTGTTGCTCGCCAGACGTTGGAAGCCCCTTCTGGCCTGGTGTGCGCTCCACGCCGGGCCGCTCCTGGTCGCCTTGGGCTGGGTAGGTCTCTCACCGGGCCTCCAAATGACCCTGCGCGATCTCGGCTCCCGTTTCGACCCAACGTTCCCCACGCTTGCCCAGGTACGCTACCTGGTGGGTAAAACGCTCTTCAGTCCCGTGATCGGCATCCGCTACCCCCTGCTGGATGCCTTGTTGACGGGAATCGCCGCCGGGTTGACCTGGGAAATCATACGCCCATCCCAAAATCGGGCCTGGAATCGGGAAAGAGGAGCTTGGCTGGCTATGGTGACCGTGATGACCCCTGTAGCGGTGTTCCTCCTGCCACACCCGCCGGCCCCACGCTACGTTATCTACCTGACAGTCTGGGTAGCCATCGCGTTGACTGCCCTCGTCACCGCCCCGGCACAACTCACACTGACCGACAAGGGGCGCTGGATCGCCATTGGCGGAGTTGGCGGACTGACCCTGGCCGCCAGCGGGCTGCTGATCGCCGGCGGGCTGACGTTTGCCATCACCTACGACCGCTCCCACTACGGGAAGACCCTGGCCCAGGTTCGAGCCTACGCCCGTCCAGACGAAGGGGACGGAGTCCTGTTCTACGGACCGTGGCAAGTGATCCCGTTCCACTACTACGATCCGGGGGGAATGCCTCCTATCACCATCCTGCCCCCCTACGCCCCCCCTCACCTGAACCCAGCAGAGGCGGAGCCAGTGCTGACCCGCCTTTTACAAACCCATCGCCGTTTGTGGGTGCTGCCGGCCGCCGTGGACGATGTGGACCCATCCCACTTCGCAGCCGGCTGGTTAAACACTCACGCCCACGGGGTGTGGCGCAATCGGGACTTCTCCCTGTACCTACCACCATTGCCGGCCGAGGCCCCTGCTCGCCACCTGGACCGCACCTATACCGACATCGGCTTGACGCTGGAACAGATAGCCTACGAGCCGCAACCCATCCCGGCCGGCGAGCCGCTCCGCCTTACGCTCTACTGGTGGCCCCAACGACCGCTGGAGGAAGATGTGGAGATCACCCTGGAGTTGAAGGACGCCGACGGCCACCAGTGGGATACTGCTACCGTCACACCCGGCGCGTGGGGTGCGCCGCCTTCAACCTGGGAACCAACCCGCGTCTTCACGGACTACGAAGGACTGATGATCCCCTCCGGAGCGCCCCCCGGACCCTACCAGGTGCGTCTACAGGTGCTGAACCCGACCACTGGCCAGCCCCTCCAATCCAACGGTGAGAGATGGACGCACCTAGTGACCATCCAGGTTGGCGAGCCGGAACACGCCCCGGTCTGGAACG
>CAZXVB010000261.1:2179-4827 GCA_964643875.1 uncultured Anaerolineales bacterium
CTGCCCGGATCGGAATCCGGGGGGCGGACCTTCTGTGCGCCAGTCGGTCAACCGTGCCTGACTCTGGCCGGGTACGAACCGGGAGGGGAGCGGTTTTCCCAGGGATATCCTCTCCCCGTGACGCTCCACTGGCAAGCACCAGAGCAGGCCCTTGCGGACATGCCGGAGACCTTGCCACTCCAGATGCAGTTACAGGTAGTGCATCGTCCGTGGCTCTCCTTACCGGGCAGGTCGCGGCCGGCCATCCTGACCTACACCGTCCCCCTGCTGCCCGCTTACCCCGTCGCCGACTGGTCGCCCGGCCGGCTGGTCACCTGGCCAGTGGTGCTCACACTGCCCCCGGACGCAACGACCGGCCCAGCCCAGGTCACGTTGGCGGTGCTGGCGGCGGACGGGTCTCCCTGGCAGACTCCCGGCGGACAGCCGGCCGAGGTCTTGTTCAATATCGTGGTGGAGGGCCGACCGGTGCAGCATCGCCTGCCAGCCGGATTGACGCCCATCCGAGTGGCATTTGGCAAAGAGGTGGAGCTGCGCGGCTATCGGATCGAGGGCGACCCACGCCCCGGCGGACAACTCCACTTGACTTACGCCTGGTACTGCCAGGCCCAGCCAACCGCTATCTACGCCGTTTTCAACCACCTGTTGACCGCCGATGGTCTACCGGTGGCTCAAGTTGACGGTTGGCCTCAGGGGGGACGAATGGTGAGCACACAATGGCAAGTGGGAGAGTACATTGAGGACACGTACACCCTCGAAATTCCACGTGATGCGCCTGCCGGTCCTTACGTGCTGTACGTCGGCCTGTACAACGCAGCCAACAATGAACGCCAACCTGCACGACAGGAGGAGCAACGCTTACCCAATGACCAATTGCCGATTCCCCTACCGTAGAGGCAGGTCTTGCATCAGCGCACACGGAGGCACCAGCACGGACTCAACCTGCGGGAGGCTCGTTTCTACCCCTCGAATCCGTATAGAGCCACAATGAAACGATGTCAACCAATCAGATGTTGAAATGGTCCATCCCAATCCTGTTGATGGCCGCGCTCCTGCGACTGGCGGCCTTTGGCGACGTGCCGCCGGGCCTCTACCACGACGAGGCCTACCACGGCCTGGACGTAGTAGATGTTCTCAACGGAAACCCAGCCCTGTACTTCCCGGCTAATAACGGGCGTGAACCGCTGTTCATCTACCTGGCAACGCTGACAGTGGGCGCATTAGGCCGTAGCCCCTTTGCGCTCCGCCTGGCTGCCTTCCCCGTGGGTATGCTCACCATCGCCGCCAGCATCGCAATGGGGCGGGTGCTCTTCTCCCACCGGGTCGGCCTGCTGACCGGAGCGGTCCTGGCGGTGACGTTGTGGCATGTCCACCTCAGCCGGGTGGCCTTTCGGGCCGTCCTCTTGCCCCTGTTCATCGCCCTGACGGCCTGGCAGGTCGCCGTAGGGTGCCGTCGGGGCACCCAGTCGCCAGCAGGACGCCGGGCCTGGCTGGCCGCCGGGGCCTTGTACGGCCTCTCGTTCTACACCTATTCGGCCGTCCGCTTCACCCCCATCGCGCTGGTAGTCCTGGTCATCTACGCGATGGCCATTAGGCACTGGCCCCGGCGACTGTGGGCCGGTCTGGCGCGGGCCGGTCTGGCAGCCGCGCTCGTCCTGACCCCGCTGGCCGTCTACACGTTGATCCACCCCGATATCGTACTGGGCCGTCTCTCTCAGGTCTCGATCACCGATCCGGCGATCAATAATGGCGATTTCTGGGGGACACTCCTGACCCACACACTCCGCACGGCCGGGATGTTCTTCTTGCGCGGCGACCGCATCTGGCGGCACAACGTCCCCTGGCGACCCATCTTCGATCCACTGCTAGGGGCTGCGTTCATCGTGGGGGTCGGCGTTGCCCTCCGCCGCGCCCGGCGGCAGAGCGCCGCCGGCTTCGTCCTATTGTGGGTAGCGGTGATGAGCGGGCCGACACTATTGGCGGAGGACGCGCCGCACTTCCTGCGAGCCGTGGGGATCCTGCCGGTCGTGGCTCTGCTGCCCGCGCTGGGCATGGAATGGATTGGGCAGACAATCGCCAAGCGGTGGGGCCGACCCGTCGCCCGGATCGTCCTGGGGGTAGCCCTATTGGTTGGACTGGGAAGCACGGTGAACAGCTACTTCGGTTGGTACGCCCATCAACCGATGACAGCCTACTGGTTCGAGCAAGGGGCCGCTCAACTTGGCGGGCGCATCAATCGCTTCCTGAAAAGCGGTTGGGACGGCGAACAGATGCAGTCGTCCCGGTCGGAAACGTCCGACCGGGAAGTGTACCTCGACCCATTACTGTGGAATACGTGGCAGCCGCAACTGCGCTTCCTGATCCCCGAGGCAGAACGACGGGCGCACGTGGCAACGATCTGGCCCCACCAACCCGCGTCCGCCCCGCCCGCGGCGGTCTTCGCCTGGCCCTACGGCGATTGGAAACGGGCGTGGCACCTGCTCCCTTCCCCGGCCGAGATCACCGTCGAGGAAGGGCCGCTTTCCCAAGGCGACCGGGACCCGGAACCGTTCATTACCTACTTAGCCTTTTTGGCCGAACCTCCGCCGCCTGTAGGGCCAACGCGGGCACATTTCTCCGGCGGCGTCATACTCCAGAGCGTCGAAGTGACG
>CAZXVB010000262.1:0-4819 GCA_964643875.1 uncultured Anaerolineales bacterium
CAGGTGGACAGCCAGCTTTAGCTCCTCAGGCGCGGTTTCAACCGTCGGCCTGAGTAGTAACCCAAAATGTTTGTAACGCTACGAAAGGGATCGCCGGTTGTTGGTCGCCGCGCCGGCCGGTATTCCAGGTTATGATCAATTCCCGCCGGGCGCGGGTGATCCCCACGTATAACAATCGCAATCGTTCAGCAGCGTACTCCAGGCGGGCATCCTGGGTCGCTTTTCCTTCCTCGTATGCCCCATAGCCGGAGTGGAGCGCCTCCAATTGGGCCAGCACCTCCGCTTCCAGGTTCAGGCGCTTCCGTATGAACCATCGCTCGGCGATGAATGCATCGTACTGCAGGGCTGAGGGAAAGTTGTAGTTGTTGACAGCCATCAGATAGACTCGATCCCACTCCAGGCCCTTGGCCTTGTGCACCGTCGCCACGACGACCTGGCCCCGGTATTTTTCCGGGTCGAAACCGGTATCGTCCCGACCGAGGCCGAGGAACCGACGCTCGTTCCGCGCAATGACCGCCAGTTCGGTCACCAGATCGGGTAACTGCCATTCCGGATGGCGGGCGGATATCTGCCGCAGCAGGACGGCCAACTTATGGGCAATGGCCAGATCGGCCGGCTCCTGGAACAGGTCTTGGGCCAGCGTGAGGATCAGTTGGTCTATGGGGAGCAGGGCCGCTGCCTGCCACCGCCGTACCAGGTGACGGAAGTTCAACAGCGATTCTCGTGTCTCCGGTGATGCGGCGCACAGGGTTGCCAACTCGCTTATTGCACTCTCGTTGTCTCCGGGTTTGTGGATACGTGCGCCGGGGGAAGGAGAATGCACCACTTCACTGGCCAGCCAATCCCAACTGGCGCGGGGCCATAGGAAATCCTCCACTTGTCGGCAACGCCGTATGGCCCGGGCGATCCGTTGCACACGGTCCGCGCTCTCCACATCGTCCCGCCCGTCCCGTTGCCAAACTCGGTAGACGGTCGCCAGTTTGACGGACGAGGCCGGATCCGCCAGGTAGTTGACGACGTTGGCCAGTACCCCGGCCGCCTCACGGGTGGAGATCGTGCTCCGCAGCAACTCCACGTAGGGAATACCGCGCTGTTTCAGGGCATCGGCGACCTCGAATCCGCGTTGATTGCGGGGCGTTAGAACGGCGACGGTCCAATCGGGATGTTCCGGTAGCCAACGGGCCAGCGAATCCACAACCGCCCGTAATTCCTCCTCCGGACTGAACTTGCGCCCAATGATCCGCACGCTATCCGGATGGTCTGGTGGGTTGGGCTGGGGGTCTCCGGGTGGGGTCGGTTCGATGTGCTGCAGCGTTAATGCCTCCCGCAACGGGGGCACCGGATGCTGTTCCCGCGTCCAATCGATCAAGTAATTTGCCAGCCGAATGATGCGGTCGGTCGAACGGCCGGAGTTGGACAGGTCGCGCCGGATCACCCCTGGCTGCTGCAAAAAATCCCGTAGATAGCGCGGACTGGCGGTGGTGAACGTCTCGTAAATCGCCTGGTTGGGATCGCCCACCCGCACCCAGTTCCCGGCCGGGCCGACCAATAACCCCAAAATCTCTTCTTGCAAGCGGCTGCTATCCTGGGCCTCATCCTCCAGAATGAACGGCCACTGGTAGCGCAGCCGCTCCAGGAAGGCCGCATCCGCGCGCAGGGCCTGCATCGCCAGACGAATCAAATCGTCGAAATCCACCACACCCTGATAGGTCAACGCCCGTTGGTAGTCTGTATAGATGTCGAGTGCCATCTCTACCAGGGGAAGTTGTTCCGTTGAAAGGGAGAAGGCCGTAGCCATTTCGAGGGCTGGGTCATCCTCCGAGGCTGTCAGGGATTCCCATTGCCGATGGAGGTCGGCCGGCGTCAGCTCCCAATCTTTGGCCTGTCGGATGAACGCCTTGGCGATATTCACTACCAGGTCTGGCCAGTCCTTCCGACGAGCTTTATTCTGGCTGTGGGCATCCAGGGTTGGCTCGATGAATCGCTCGAGCATGTCTGGGTGATGCCGGACCCACTCTTCGGCAGTCTGGCGCAAAATGCGGCCCGACTCGCGCTCATCGCAGATCTGGAAGTCGTCCGCCAGTCCTACCAGGGATGGCCGTTCCCGCACGATGTCATGGGCCAGACCGTGCAGTGTGCGTACCCGGTAACCCAGATTGGGCAACAAGCCCCGCTCCCGGATGAAGTGTGCCACACGCGCTGCGAAATGATCCACCGCCGAGTTGACCAGCGTCACGATCAAGACTTCTTGATCGTCTGCCAGACGGCCACTGGCGACCAAATGGGCCGCCAGAGCGGAGAGGGTATACGTCTTGCCGCTGCCGGGCACGGCCGAGACCCCCATCCGACCACCGGTGTAGTCAATGACCGCTTGTTGTTTAGGTCGTAGCCGAAGCGCCATCGTTGGTGTATTCTCTCAGTACCCGCTGGATGACTTGTAGCAGCGGTCCTTTCTGTTCGTATCCCTGTTCACCCAATTCGCTCAATCCCAGGTAGACCTGCCGCCGGCACCGGCGGATCAGACCGGTGATCAATCGGAAGAGAGTCTCCTGTCGGGCGGCGAACTCATCCTCATCCATCCACGGCCGATCGGCTGGCCACCTGCGGCTCAAGACGTACGGATGGGTCAATGGCTGGTAGAGCCGCTCCCACCACCCACGCCCTCCCACAGAGAGCCAGAACTGATAGTCCACCGGTTGATTGCGCATCAAGAACGTGTACGCCGGGGCCAGGAGCACGGCATCCTCCGGCTGAAGCCGCCACCCCAGGATGTACTGAGCGGCAATGACGCCCTCCTGGACCATGTCCAGGTATTCCCGCCCCAGGTCGTGACTATTCCCATCTCCGTCGTCCCCGACGACTCCACCGGCAGCCCAGCGGAATTTGCGCACCGATTCGATCAGGGCGGAGGCGACCGCTGCGGCGTCGTAGTCGGTGTGGAAGCGATAGCCTTCCCCGGAGAGCACTTCTCCAAACAGACGGCTCAGGAAAAAATCCAGGGGTTGGGGAGCTGTCTCTCCATACGCCAGGAGCCAGCGACGCAGCCGTTCGTATCGTTCTCCCAACACGAAGGTAAATCGCTCTTGCATTTCTGGCCGGATTGCATCGAAGGAGGTCAGTGCGGGGCGACCCTCCGAGGGGCGGTAGACGATCTCTGCCAGGAGTTGGGCGCGGACCAGGTCTATTCCGGCAATGGTCTGCATCAGGGCATAGGCTATGTCGAAGCGAGTGGGACAGAGTCCCCAGTGAGGATGGGCGACTGCCGCCCACGTCAACAAACAACGGGCATCTGGTTCCTCGCGCAGTGCCCGTGAGGGGCGGTGGGAACGAACCGACACCCCTCGATGTTCCAGGCGATTGACTACGGAAAATCGAAGCGCATCGCTCAAGAAGGGGGCCAAGACCACGATCTGGCCGGCCGGTACCTGTTCCTCGTGCACCAGGCGAGCGATCTCCTCCGCCATCCAATCGAGCATCTGTGGATAATAGCGCTGGTATTCGAAGACCACGGCAGCCTGGGGCGATTCGACCACTGTATCCGTTTCAGCCCCGGCTCCGACCGGTGGAATGTCATACTCATCATACTTGCCGTTTTTCCCTTCCTTCTCGACCTCGGCGTCGAAGGAGCGATGCATATGGCGGGCCAGATCGGCGCTCAGTTTCGCCAACGGGGTCGAGAGGACGTGGGAGCCGGTGAACACGATGCGCCGGTCACAGGCCGTCGCCAGCGACCGTCCATTTTGCGGATCGGCTCCCAGGAAACGGCGATACCCGGCGTCATAATCGTAAATCACCAACGCCGAGCAACAGCGCCCTAACCACTCCCGGATCACATCGTGGGCCACCGGTACATCTTCCTCCACGTTGTCCACAATGAGGTGGGTATACGTCTCCAACAGATAGGAATGGCACAGAGGGTGCGGCCAGAGGTAGCGGATGAATACTTCCACCTGAAGAGAGAAGTCCAGCAAATTGTGGGCCAGACAATACTCCCGAAAGCGATGGGCGCACACCTGAGCCTCATCGTACACCCGCCGTTGGCTCTGTTCCCCTATCCAGGCGGATTTGAGACGTTCCCCAATCTCGGTGTGGGGGAATCCAACTACGGCCGCTTTGTTCAGATCGTCCAGAATCTGGCTGTAGAGGCGGTTGCGGTCTATGACCACGCCCTCGAAGTATCCGGCTTCGAGCAGGGGGCGCACCAGGCGGGCCATGTAGTACTGGGCCGTTTCCAACGTGAGGAAGATGGGGGCCTCGTCTGGATGGGCGAAACCGGCCTCTGCGGCCACCAACGGCCAGAACAGGTCCACCATGCGCTGTGCCAGTCCTCCTAGCGTGGTGATCGTCACTTGTCCTCTCGGCTCCGCAGTGGGACGATGGAGCATCTCGTAATAGGGGATGGAGAGCGTGCGTTGGGGTACCCACACGAGGATGTGGCGGGCCGGGACGCCGGTTCGCAATAGGCGGAGCATCCAATGGACGCCGGCCGTGGTTTTACCGGCCCCGGCCGGCCCGGCGAGGAAATACGTCCCTTCGATGGGCTGCTCCAACAATGCCAGTTGGGCATCGGAAAGTGAAAATGTTGTTGTCATGGTCATGCCTTTCAGTATAGCACAAATCACACAAATCAGTAAGCCAGTGCATAGGGTGCTACAGGGCAATCACATCTTAATCAGTACTTGGGAAAACTGGCTCTACACGGATTCGAGGGGTAGGGACGAGCCTCCCGTACCCCACGAATCCACGTTGACCCGGAAAACTGATCCGTAGGACAGGCTTTCTAGCCTGTCCTGACAGCCTGGAAAGGCTGTCCTACATC
>CAZXVB010000263.1:0-4379 GCA_964643875.1 uncultured Anaerolineales bacterium
GGGGGCTACGAAAACAACAGGTTTTATGGTACAATAGTAGAAATGCGTTGTCCGGCATCCCGTCACAACATCAAGGAGGGAGAAACGATGGTCACCAATCAATCCATTATGGCACTTTTAGAACACATCGAACTGTTCACTGATTTGACCCACGAACAGATTGAGCAGATCGCCGCTTTGGGGCATCAAGTAACATACAACGCTGGCGATATCATCATCACCGAAGGGTCTCCATCCAAAGAAATCTACATTATCTGTGATGGTCTGGTTGAAGTAGAGATCGCCAAGGGAGCTGTTCAAGATATTCACGGCGCGCCACAGCTCAGCTCCATCGTTCGGCTAGGCAAGGGACAAGTCTTCGGTGAGATGGCGTTGGTGGATAGCGGTGCCCGATCAGCGACAGTGCGCTGCCTCAAGGATGACACCCGTCTCTTCGTCATTCCCCGCCGTCAATTCTGGGAGCTATTCGAGGACGATTATCACATCGGCTTCATCATAATGCGCAATATCGCTGTTGACCTATCGTTCAAGCTGCGACATCGCAACATCCAAACTCGGTTAGGGTCGGGAGGTGAGGTATGATCTACAAAGTCAGCTACGTCGTTATAGGGGCCGCACACACCGGGGAGATCATCAACATGGATACCCCCCCCAGAGTGGGGGATCGAGTTCAACTCGCCCATGAGTACTTTGAAGTCACTGAAGTGATCGAGCTGATCCCTCCCCGGGGGGAATTCGCGTATCTGCATGCAACCTGCCGTCCCATCGAAACAGAACAGTTATAGGGGATCTGAAACACATCGGCATCGTCACGATTTCCAGTAAGCTCTTGTCCGGCAATCAGCAATTACCAAGCTGGACAAAACACCCAAAATCGTGTATCATCTTGTTTGTTGCTCAACAGACAGAAGAAAACGATGCTCAGAACCCACTCCAATCATAGAAAATCAAAGAGGTAGCTATGGTAACGACAAAACCCCTCAATGACCCATCCCCGCCCACATCGGATTTACAGGAGCACAGTTTGCAAGAGCTTGGTTTACAAGAACTTCTAGAGACGTTACAAACACAGATCACCCAATTCCAACCCACTGTCGGGATCGCCGATGTCGGCACCGTGATCGAAGTGGGAGACGGCATCGCCCGCGCCTCTGGCCTGGCAAACGTCAAAATGAGTGAATTAGTGGAGTTCGAAGGAGGCATTGCGGGCATTGCTTTCAACCTGGATGTGGACGCCGTAGGCATCATCATCACCGGCGACTACACCCAGGTCGAAGAAGGACAGACCGTGCGTGGCACCGGTCAAATCGTCTCCGTTCCCGTGGGAGAGGCTTTGTTGGGACGTGTCGTGGATGCGTTGGGACGCCCCATAGATGGGAAGGGGCCTATCATCACCGATCGTTATCGTCCTATCGAGCGAGTGGCGCCGGGTATTATCGAGCGTCAAAACGTAGATACCCCTCTACAAACCGGCATCAAGCCGATAGACGCGATGATCCCGATTGGACGGGGACAGCGTGAGCTGATCATCGGCGACCGGCAGACCGGCAAAACCGCCATTTGTCTGGATACCATCATCAATCAGCGAGACAAAGGCGTGATCTCCATTTATGTCGCCATTGGGCAGAAACGGGCCCAAGTTGCCCAGGTTGTGAATACATTGAAACAGCACGGGGCGATGGAAAATACCATTGTCGTCGTCGCCTCCGCCTCCGAACCGGCGGCTCTCCAATACATTGCGCCCTATGCCGGTTGTGCAATGGGAGAAGAGTTTATGGAACAAGGGCGAGATGCCCTTGTCGTTTACGATGATCTGACCAAACATGCCTGGGCCTATCGGCAGGTCAGCCTCGTGCTCCGCCGTCCCCCCGGTCGCGAAGCTTACCCAGGCGACATTTTCTATTTACACTCCCGGCTGTTGGAGCGGGCAGCCCGACTGCACGACGACCGAGGTGGTGGTAGCCTAACAGCGCTGCCCATCGTCGAAACTCAACTTGGCGACCTGGCCACCTACATTCCCACCAATGTCATCTCCATCACCGATGGGCAGATCTATCTGGAGACCGACCTGTTCAACGCTGGCATTCGCCCTGCCATCAACGTCGGTATCTCCGTTTCCCGTGTCGGGGGCGACGCCCAGACCAAGGCAATGAAACAGGTCGCTGGCCAGTTGCGACTGGAAATGGCCCAATTTCGAGAATTGGCCGCCTTTGCCCAATTTGGCTCCGATCTCGACGAGTCCACCCTCCATCGGCTCGAACGAGGCCGCCGACTAACAGAAATCCTGAAACAGCCTCAATACCGGCCAGTTCCTATAGAGGAACAAGTGATCATCATCTACGCCGGTACACACGGTTATTGCGATGCCGTGGCGGTGGATGACATCAGCGCATACGAGCAAAGCATGTTGACCTTTATGCGCACCCAGCACCCGGAGATCGGCGCCGATATCACCGAACAAGGTAAGGTTACCCCAGAGACGGAAGAAAAACTCCGGGCAGCATTGGACGAGTTCAATCAGAGCTGGGTCTCACCAGCTACGGCCCAAACATAAGCAAACAGGAGTAATCCACTGTGGCAACCGCGCGCGAAATTCGCCGACGTATTCAGAGTATTCGCAACTTGGGCCAGGTCACGCGGGCATTACAGGCCGTGGCGGCCTCCAACGTGCGCAAGGCCCAGCAATCCGTCTCCGCCACCCGTCCATACGCCAAGGCGGCATGGGAGGTCATCATTAGCCTGGGGGCTGTCTCGCCTCAGGCGTTGCACCCCTTGCTGACTAAGCATTCCCCCATAAACAACATTCTGATCGTCCTCATATCGGGGGATCGAGGACTATGTGGCGCATACAACCAGAATATCATCCGAGTTACGCGGGATTTCGTGTCCCGGCGTGGTCTACCGACCCGATACATCACCGTGGGGGCTAAAGGACGAGATATCTTGTGGCGAATGAGGGCAGACATTGTAGCCGAGTTCCATGGCCTGCCGCCTGTGCCGAGCATGGTTGATGTCTCTGCGATTGCTCGGGCCGCCATAGACGAGTTTTTGGAAAGGCGAGCCGACGAAGTATACCTGGCCCGCACTGATTTCATCAATGTGTTGACGCAAAAACCGGTCATCCAACGTCTGCTCCCGCTTCGTCCTCTGGAAACAGAAGCGCAAGTGATGCAGGAGTACATCGTGGATGTCTCCACGCCGCCGCGAGTGGACTACATCTATGAACCGAACGCCGAACATATCCTCAATACAATTCTGCCACGTTTCACCGAGTTGCAAGTCTACCAAGCGATTCTCGAGGCCCATGCCAGTGAGTATGCTGCTCGTATGGTCGCGATGCGCAACGCTACCGACAATGCCGCTACGCTGGTGGAAGACCTAACGTTGGACTACAACAAAGTGCGCCAGCACTCCATCACCAGTGAATTGCTGGACATTGCCGGTGGGGCCGAAGCATTAGCCCAGGCAATGGCCAAGCGCTAAGCCCGCCGAAACAAACTCTAAACGGAGAGAACATTATGGAACCCAACCCCTCAGGTCGAATCGTACAAGTCAAAGGCGCAGTGATAGACGTAGCATTCCCACCAGAAAATCTGCCTGAAATCTACACCGCCCTGGAAGTACCTATCCAGGACCGTCCATCCGGTAAGGTTGTCCTGGAAGTCGAGCAACAGTTACCCAACAACTGGGTACGTTGTGTGGCTATGGATACGACGGATGGACTTCAGCGAGGTATGTCGGTGATCAACACCGGCCAGCCGATCTCCGTGCCGGTCGGAGAAGCTGCCCTGGGGCGTCTCTTCAATGTGTTGGGCGAGCCAATAGACGGCCAGGGAGCAGTGGATGCCGCTACTCGATATCCCATCCATCGGCCGGCGCCGCTTCTCGAAGAACAATCCACCCAGAGTGAGTTTCACGAGACCGGCCTGAAAGTCATTGATCTGATCGCCCCGTTTACCCGTGGCGGCAAGACAGGGGTTTTCGGCGGCGCTGGCGTTGGCAAGACAGTCATCGTGGCCGAGATGATGTACACCATGGCCAAGTACCACGAAGGCGTCTCGGTCTTCGCCGGTGTCGGCGAGCGCAGTCGTGAGGGGACTGAGTTCTACAATTCCCTGACAGAAATGGGAGTCATTGACCGGGCCGTCATGGTCTTCGGTCAGATGAACGAGCCGCCAGGGGTGCGGTTCCGTGTCGGGTTGACAGGCGTGACTATGGCCGAATATTTCCGGGATCAGGGGAAAGACGTTCTGTTGTTCATAGACAACATCTACCGCTTCGTGATGGCCGGGATGGAAGTCTCCGCTCTGCTGGGACGGATGCCCAGCGCTGTGGGATACCAACCCACCTTGAGCACCGATATGGGGGCGGTTCAGGAG
>CAZXVB010000263.1:4389-4802 GCA_964643875.1 uncultured Anaerolineales bacterium
ACGCGGCTCCATCACGTCTATGCAAGCGGTCTACGTGCCGGCCGATGATTACTCTGACCCCGGCCCGGTGGCAACCTTCGCCCATCTCGACGCAACCATCACTCTCGACCGGGCCATCGTCGAAAAGGGCATCTATCCGGCCGTGGACCCCCTGACGTCCACCTCGCGTATTCTCGACCCGGCCATCGTCGGCGAAGAGCACTACCAGACGGCTCGGGAGGTTCAGCGTGTCCTGCAGCGTTACAAAGATTTACAGGACATCATCGCCATTCTGGGTATCGAGGAGCTTTCGGAGGAAGACAAAGTGACCGTACATCGCGCTCGCAGGATCGAGAAGTTTTTCTCCCAACCGATGTTCGTAGCCGAGCGATTCACCGGGCGAGAAGGACGGTATGTCCCCATCACCGAGACCA
>CAZXVB010000264.1:0-2116 GCA_964643875.1 uncultured Anaerolineales bacterium
CTGTGGCTGCCCGACGTCTTCGGCTACGCCTGGAACCTGCCGCAACTGATTCGAGAGGCCGGGCTGGAATACTTCTTCACCACCAAACTCGGCTGGAACCAGTACAACCGACTGCCCTACGACTCCTTCTGGTGGCAGGGATTGGACGGGACGCGGGTGCTGACCCACTTTGGCGTCACCCCCTACGGCGGCGCATACGTCGGCACCTACAACAGCGACGCCTCCCCCTGGCAGACGCTCGGCACGTGGCGCAACTTCCAGCAAAAGGACGCCGGGCCGCCCGGCGTCGCCCCGCCGCTGCTGCTCGTCTACGGCTACGGCGACGGCGGCGGCGGGCCGACGCGGGAGATGGTGGAGAACATCCGCACGATGGCCGAGTTCCCCGCCATGCCGCGTGTCATGTGCGGCAAAGTGGGCGACTTCTTCCACCACTTGAAGGAAACGGTCGGCGAGCGGCTGCCGACCTGGAACGGCGAACTGTACCTCGAAAACCATCGTGGCACCTACACCACCCAGAGCCGCAACAAGCGGGCCAATCGCAAGAGCGAGTTCCTGCTGCATGATGCAGAATTCCTGGCCGCCCTCGCCGGTCTGCTCAACCCCGACTACCGCTACCCTTATGCTGACCTACGCCGCGCCTGGGAACTGGTCTGCCTCAACCAGTTCCACGACATCATCCCCGGCAGCAGTATCGGCCCGGTCTATACCGAATCGCTGCGCCAGTACGAGGAGGTGCAGGCCATCGCCGCCCGCGTGCGCGACGACGCGCTGGCGGCTATCACCTCTGGTGCCTCCACGCAGGTGGACTCCCGGCTTCAGCCCGCCAGGGACGACTTGAGTCGCCAACACCTTCTCCTGGTCAACCCGACCCCCTTCCCGCGCCGCGACCCGGCCTTTTGGCCCAATGGAAAACGAATCGGCAACCTGCCCTGTCAGCAAGTTGAGGGCGGCCTCCTGCTCGACGGGGGTGAACTGCCGCCTTACAGCGTCACGCCGCTACCTGTGGACACGGAAGAATACGAACAGCCACGGGCGGATTCCGTGTGCGTAGCCCGCGTTGACCCTTATCCCATTCTGGAAAACGACTTCCTGCGAGTGGAATTGAACGACGCGGGCGACATCACCCGCATCTACGACAAGCGTGCCGGGCGAGAGGTGCTGCCTGCGGACGCAATCGCCAACCAATTCCAGGCCTTCGAGGACCGTCCTCTCAACCCCGACGCCTGGGACGTGGACATCTTTTTCGACGACAAAATGTGGCTCGCCGACCCGGCTGAGTCGGTGCGCGTGGTCGAGCGTGGCCCGCTGCGGGCGACGCTTGAAATCACGCGGCGCATCCTCAATAGCGACTACGTCCAGCGCATCTCGTTGACTCACAACAGCCCGCGCCTCGATTTCGAGACTGTCATCCAATGGCGCGAGCGACACGTGCTGCTCAAAGTCGCCTTCCCGGTGGACGTGCTCGCGCCAACGGCGACTTACGAAATTCAATGGGGTAACGTCGAGCGGCCCACCCATCGCAATACCAGTTGGGATTGGGCGCGCTTCGAGACCCCGGCCCAGAAATGGGTTGACCTGAGCGAGGGCGGCTATGGGGTCAGCCTGCTCAACGATTGCAAATACGGCCACGACATTCGCGGCAACGTCATCCGCCTCAGCCTGTTGCGCTCTCCCACCAACCCCGACCCGCAGGCGGACGCCGGGGAGCACCGCTTCGCCTACAGTCTGCTACCGCACACCGGCCGCTGGGACGAGCGCACCGTCGGGGCCGCCTACGCGCTCAACGACCCGATCATCGTCTGGGAGGTAGGGGCACATCCTCGCGGTTGCCCCCTGCCCCGACCTCAAATGACCTTTGTCTCCGTAGACCGGCCCAACGTAGTCATCGAAACAATCAAACGAGCCGAGGACGGGCGAGGCATCATCCTGCGGCTCTACGAAAGCCAGCGCCGGCGCGGCCCTGTCACCCTCACGACCGGCTTCCCGCTCGCCGCAGCCTGGCGCACCAACCTGCTGGAGGAAAATCAAGAGCCGCTTCCCTGCGACGACGACCGCGTCACCGTCTACATCAAACCATACCAAATCCTCACCCTGCGCATCCTGAAACGTGAGACGT
>CAZXVB010000264.1:2216-4791 GCA_964643875.1 uncultured Anaerolineales bacterium
GTCTACATCAAACCATACCAAATCCTCACCCTGCGCATCCTGAAACGTGAGACGTGAGACGTGAAACGTGAGGCGTAAACGTCGAGGAGCGGAGAGCACGCACCACATTTCACGCACCATGCATCACGTTTCACGCACCACGCACCACGCATCACTCTATGCACGTCTGCTTCATCGAAGACACCCTCCTGCATGGGTGGACGCAAATATAGGTCACGGAGGCAGTGCGCCATTTCCCGGCACGCGGCGTTGATGTGACGCTGCTGGCTCCGGCGGACAGCTTCGTGACGGAACGGTGCGCCGCGACCGCCGCCCGCACCGTCACTTACGATTGGGAGACCGTCGCCGCGCAGGACAGGGTCGTCCGCCGCACCTGGGCCGCTGCGCTGCGCGGCTGCGACGTTGCCCTCTGCACCCTCCACCCGCCGCATCGTGGAAGCGCGGCTGGGTACTTGCCTGATGACGAAAGCGGGCACGGTCGTGCCGGAATACCGGCGCGAGTTCTACCTGCTGGACTGGGCATGCTGGAGGTCGTCCTGAAGGGAGAGGCTGTCTTGACTAATACCGAGAAATGGTTATCATTGGCGAATCGGACAGGTGAAGGTAGTCAGTAATTTTGCACTTTTTACAAAGCATCCGCCCCCCCTCAGTCCCCCCCCGCTTGCAGGGGGGAAGCCTGCCCCCCTCAGTCCCCCCGCTCGCAGGGGGGAAGCCTGTCCTCCCCCGTTCCACGGGGGAGCTAGAGGGGGGCGTGATCCATGCATAGCCACTTTGTGAAATCTGCAAAAGTACTGGGTAGTATCACAAGCTGAAAACACGCCGAGAATAGCAATGTATCTCGAGCCAACGATTCAAAGAAACCGCAGGCGTCGCTCTTCCCCGCTGCGAATCGCGATTCTGATTGCCCTGATCATCCTGGGCCTGGATATATACGCCCACATCGAACAGGGAAATCATGATGATCGTACCTTCGTGCCCGCCCCTACGCCTACCCGTTCGGCCATCTCATACCTATACGAGGCGGATACGCTGTATATGCAGGGCGAGATCACCCGCACCATTGCCGCCTATGAGCAGGCTCTTCAACTCGAACCCAACACCGTGCAAGCTCTGATCCCAATGGCTCACCTGATCACATTGGAAAATCATCCCCTGAAAGCGATCCAGATCGCTCTCCAGGCTACCCAACTGGCCCCGGAAAACGCCCAGGCGTGGGGTGCGCTGTGCCGAGCCTATGATTGGGAGGGGAATATCTCCGCAGCGATTGAGGCCTGCCAACGGGCTATCGAACTGGACCCTAACTATGCCGAAGGGTACGCTTATCTGGCCGAAGCCTACGCCGATGTCGGCCGCTGGGACGACGCTAACCAGACCATCCAGACTGCATTGCAATTGGACGCCGACAGCGTGGACGTGCAGCGAAACTATGGCTATATCCTGGAGTTGCAAGGAAATTACAGCGGCGCGTTGACGGCCTATCAAAACGCCCTGGCCATCAATCCCAATTTGGCCTATATCCATATTGCCGTTGGTAAGAACCATCGTGCCTTGGGGAACTACCAGGCCGCCGTTGAGAGCTTCGAGCAGGCTATCCGGCTGGACCCGCACAGTGCCGAAGCCCACTACGAGCTGGGATGGACGTACATGATCTATCTGGGCGAGTACAAACAAGCGCAAACATACCTCGAACAGGCCACCAGTCTAGACCCTCAGTTGGGGCGGGCATTTGGCGCTCTGGCTATCACTTACTGGTCACGTCGGAACTATGAAGCCGCGATCCCTAGCTTCGAACGGGCCATTCGATTGGAGTATGCCGCTGCCAGGCAACGCGCCAGGGCGTTCTACGTCACCATCGAACGCGCTGACGACGACACTCCTGGCCCTTCTGTAGATGTGGTGCTACGTGGGGAACTCTCCCCACCATCGCCAGACGAGGAGGAGACGCTGGTGGCCATGCTTGCGCCCGAACCGCTTATGGAATTGGAGGGTGCTGCCTGGCAAACGGTAAGTGGGAGTCTGATAATGGACACCGTGAGTGGGCAGTACACCATCGTGGTCTCAAAGCTGCCGCGATTGAAATACGGAGAATCGTATGTGGGATGGTTCGATGGATTGAGGACGCTGTCGGGTCAACCGTTCAGTACTGGTCCTTTACCGCTCAACGCCGATCGCACCATTTCGGTAACACTGGAAGCGACGCCAGTCTCCGGTCCGGCCATTGAGTACTATTACACATTGGGGTTGGCTTACTTCTATCTGGGGGAGTGTGACAAGGCGTATCCACTCTTCGATGCCGCGCTCCAGATCAATCCGGAAGAGTCAAACGCCCTGGAGGGGATTCGTCTTTGCCAACAATTCGAGGAGTGACGGCTGGGAAGCGCGGTTGTGTTACGATGCATTAACACATTTGTAACGCTTGTGTAATGCTTTCATCACCAGATTCCAATATAATATAAAGTGTAACAAGACAGTGCCTGAGAATCAGCCATCCCCGCCCTGGTTGATCTCAGGCACGTCTTTTTGTTACTATTCAGGCTGACGGTTGAAACCGCGCCTGAGGAGCTAAAGCTGGCTG
>CAZXVB010000265.1:0-4774 GCA_964643875.1 uncultured Anaerolineales bacterium
GGGACAGGAGTAAGCTCATTTTCGCGGCTCAGCGACCAAAATTCGTGTTCATCCGCATAAATCGGTGAGCCATGCCGTCCCAAACTCATGACGCCGTTGAATGGATATTGACAAAATTTGTTACTTAGAGTATATTAGAGGTCGGACGTATGACCTCATATCCTGGAGGCGGGTAAAGTGGGAATGGCCAAAATCAAACACTCCAAAACGCCGCTCCACATTCAGATCCAACAACATTTGTTGGAATTAATCAAAAACAGGACGTTCGCTCCTGGTGATCAATTACCCGCCGAAGTAGAACTGGCAGAACAGTTGGGTGTCTCACGCTCAACATTGCGAGAGGCATTGATGCGCCTGGAACAGGATGGTATCATCTCCCGCAAACATGGCCTTGGGACATTCGTCTCCTTTTGTGCTCACCCGATCATCGAATCCGGCCTGGAAGTCCTGGAAAGCCTGGAGCACCAGGCCCGGCGAATCGGCTTGAACACCCAAATGACCCATCTGGAAGTCGTGGAGCGGCCGGCCGAGCGCGAGGAGCGTGAGAAGCTCGCCTTCCCCCCGGAAGCTTCTAGGGATGTCCTGTGCGTGGATCGCGTGATCATCGTCGAGAACACGCCGATCGCTTATTTACGGGATGTGCTCCCGCGAGACCTGCTATGCCCGGATGACCTGGGCAAGGAATTCAGCGGATCGGTTCTGGACTTGTTGCTCCAACGTGGTTTGCCGGCCCCTGTGATCTCCCACACTGAGATCGTCGCCGAGGGGGCTACTCCATATGTCGCCTCTCGGCTAGACATCCCGCAAGGCTCCCCGCTGCTTAAATTGATCGCCCAACTGTATGCCCACGACGAACAGGTTTTGGACTATTCCCTTAGCTATTTTGTCCCTGGCTATTTCCGATTTCACGTGATGCGTCGTGTGGGGATGGGATAGCCGGATTTCGTCTCTCTAAATTCAATTTTAATTTTTAGGAGGTACAAGAATGCGTAGTTTTATGGGTCGTGATATTCTCTCTCTTAAGGACTTCGAGCGGAACGAATTTTTCCGAGTATTCGAGGTTGCCGAACAGATGGAGCCGATAGCTCGCAACCGGCGTAACGTGGATATGCTCAAGGAAAAAACATTGGTCGTCGCTTTCTATCAGCCATCCACGCGCACGCGCCTGGCCCACGAGGCAGCGATGCACCGTCTCGGAGGACACGTCACCGGCTTTGCCGATGCCAAGATGACCCGCGCCGGCGACTTTTACCAGGAGTCCATTAAAGATACGGTCAAGATGCTGGAGTTCTACGGGGACGTGATCGTGATGCGACATTTCCAACAGGGCGCTCCTCACGAAGCCGCAAAATGGGCCAGCATCCCCGTCATCAACGGGGGAGACGGCTGGGGTGAGCATCCCACTCAGATTTTGACCGATCTGTACACCGTCTATCGCGAGAAGGGGCATCTCGATGGCCTCAAGTGGTTGGCCGTGGGGGATATGCGTATGCGCACGATGCATTCCCTGGCTTATGCGCTGACCCAATTCGATTGCCCGGTGACGTTCGTCTCTCCCCCAGAGATGTCCCTCACCGAAGAGTTCAAAGCGGAGTTAGGAGCGTACAATCTAAATTTCCGGGAAGTGGAACACGTCGAACAGGCCATTGCGGATGCCGATGTGATCCTGGTCGAACCGGTGGTGCAGCCCGATTACACCAAATCCCGCGATGAGCGCTCTGGCGACGTCAGTTTGACTCCCGCCAACTACAAGATCACCCGCGAGCTGTTGTCCAGCAAGGCCAAGTCGGACGCCATCCTGCTCCACTCGCTGCCCCGTATGGACGAGATCCCCCCCGACGTGGATATCACCCGTTGGTCGCGCTACTGGCAGGAGGCTTTTAACGGTGTAGTGATGCGTATGGCGCTGCTGGCCCTGGTTTTGGGCGCTATTGAGTGAGGGGGTATGGAACGATGAAAACCGATTTGCGTGGCCGTGACCTGATCTGCGATTTGGATTTCTCCAAGGAAGAAGTCGAAACTGTGCTGGACGTGGCATGGGATCTGAAACGCAAGCGCGCGCTGGGAGAACCACATCCATTGCTGCGGGACAAGACCCTGGGGATGCTTTTCTTTTTCAGCAGCACCCGTACCCGCTGCTCGTTCGAGGCCGGGATGGCACAACTGGGCGGCCATGCCGCCTTCATCGAATCCCGCACCACTCAGGTGGCGCACGGCGATACTGCCAAGGAGATTGGCGATATCCTGGGGCGTTACTTCGATGGCATCGCCATTCGGCATTGTGATTGGCAAGTGGGGAATCAGTATATCAACTCGGTAGCGGAGGCCTCTCGCTCGCCGGTGCTCAATATGCAGTGTGATCTTTACCATCCTTTCCAGTGCCTGGCAGACCTGATGACAATCATCGAAAAAAAGGGACGTGATCTGCGCCGCAAGAAGTTGGTTGTCTCGTGGGCGTATGCCTCGTCTCACCTCAAACCCATTTCGGTGCCACAGTCGCTGATTTTACAGATGCCTCGCTTTGGGTTGGATGTCACCCTGGCGTATCCGCAGGAGTTTGGCCTGATGCCCGATGTGATTGAAGAGGCCAAAGCCCAGGCCCGCCGATATGGCACCGGTTTCGAGATCGTACACGATATGGATGAGGCTTTCCGGGACGCCGATATCGTGTATGCGAAATCCTGGGGGCCGATGATGACCACGACTGATCCCGAGGAGGGCAAGCGCTTGCAGGATCAGTACCAGGATTGGATCACAGATGAGCGACGGATAGCGTTGGCCAAGGAAGATGCCATTTATATGCATCCTCTACCGGCCGACCGAGATGTAGAAGTCACCAGTGCGGTCATGGATGGGCCACACTCGGTGGTGTTCGATCAAGCTGAAAATCGTCTGCATGCCCAGAAGGGCGTAATGGCGTTGACAATGTGGTAAATAGACAGGAGATATAGATGATGAACCGAAAACTTGCCGTGGTTGCCATCGGCGGCAATTCATTAATCAAGGATAAGCAACATCAGACCGTGGAGGACCAATACCTGGCCGCCAAAGAGACTTGCCAGCACATTTCCGACATGATCATGCAAGGATGGGATGTAGCGATTGGCCACGGAAATGGCCCGCAGGTCGGTTTCATTCTACGTCGCTCTGAGATCGCCCACAAGACCGCCGGTATGCACGAGGTGCCACTCGAAGTGTGCGGCGCGGACTCACAGGGGGCGATCGGCTATGCACTTCAGCAGAATTTAGCCAATGAGTTCCGACGACGAGGAATACCGAAACAAGCGGCCACCGTCGTCACACAGGTACTGGTTGACCGGGATGATCCGGCTTTCCAGAATCCGAGCAAACCCATCGGGGGATTCATGGAGGAAGCGGAAGCCCAGGAGCGGGCTGCCAGGGAGGGATGGACGGTGGTAGAGGACGCTGGCCGAGGTTGGCGGCGTGTGGTTCCCTCTCCGCTTCCCAAGGAGATCGTTGAATTGGAGGCGGTCAAACAGCTATTGGAGGCCGGCATCATCACTATCACGGTGGGAGGCGGTGGCATCCCGGTCGTGCGCAACGACGCCGGCGACCTGGAAGGGGTGGCCGCCGTGATTGACAAGGATTACGCCTCGTCCCTGCTGGCCCGTTCCATCAATGCGGATCTGTTTCTCATCTCGACGGCTGTAGAAAAAGTTTACCTCAACTTCAATACTCCCAAGCAACAGGCCATTGACACGATGACTGTCTCCGAGGCCAAGAAGTACATGGCGGATGGGCACTTTGCAAAGGGGAGTATGTTTCCCAAGATCCAGGCCATCATCTGGTTCCTGGAGGCCGGCGGTCGCGAGGCGATCATCACCAACCCGGAGAATATCGCCCGTGCTCTGGCTGGTGAGACTGGGACACGGATTCTGCCCGGTTAATGTGCAGTTGATGTGACGATCTCACCAATTAGGAGTTACTATTCAGGCCGACGGTTGAAACCGCGCCTGCTAAAGCTGGCTGTCCACCTGCGTGGATAGGCGCGCCCACGCAGGTGAACGCTTGGCTGCCAGCCCTCCAGCAGAGGCGATTTCAATCGCTAACGGAAGCAGCCTGAGTAGAACATCCGACCAAGCAAGATTGCGAGCTCAAAGCCTTCTACCGCCTGGCGAAACGGTTGAAACAGGCATTCCCGCATTTGCCCATCTGCTTGAGTATGGATGCTCTATTTGCCGGTGGCCCCACCATGACCATCTGTGAGCAATACAACTGGAAGTACATGATCGTGCTTCAAGCAGGCTGTATCCCCTACATCGACGAGGAGTTCGAGTCTTTTCTGTCCTTGGCGCCCTAGAATCACCTCCAGGTTCACACCGGCCCACAGAACGAAATCCGGCAAGACTACAACTGGATCAACGACATCTCATACGTAGACTCTGAAGGCAACGAGCATACTGTAGCGGTTCTCGAATGCCTGGAAAACAAACCTGCTTCGGACGGTCAAAGCAAGACCACACGTTTCAGGCGGATCACTAACTTTACCGTGAAGACCAACAAGGTCACCACTTTAGCAAACGAAGGAGGACGTATACGCTGGAAAATCGAAAATGAAGGCTTCAATGTTCAGAAAAACGGGGGGGTCAACCTGGAACACGCTTACACTCGAGAGCCTGTCGCCAGCAAGGTATTTTACTTTCTCTTACAGATTGCCCATCTGATCGCCCAGTTGATCGAGAAAGGCAGCTTGTTTCGGGAGGCGTTTCCGGCAGGAGTAGGGTCTGTCAAGAACATCGCCTTCCGTCTGTTA
>CAZXVB010000266.1:0-4763 GCA_964643875.1 uncultured Anaerolineales bacterium
ATTCGTGATTTAAAAAGTGTACGGTAGCGAACAACGGGAATACTCTAGAACAAAATGAATGAGGAGGACAGAGCCGTGGTTAAACCCAAAGTATACGTCACTCGCATCATTCCCCAGGCCGGATTGGAGATGGTGCGCGAATTCTGTGAGGCTGAGATTTGGGAAGGAGAGACTCCCCCACCCCGTCAGGTGCTCGTGGAGAAGGTGAAGGGAGTAGACGGTCTCCTTTCCCTTCTAACCGACCCCATAGACGCGGAGGTCATGGACGCCGCCGGAGCGCAGCTCAAGGTCATCGCGAACTATGCCGTCGGGTATGACAATGTTGACGTGGAAGCGGCCACCGCGCGGGGGATCATCGTCACCAACACCCCCGGCGTGTTGACGGACACCACGGCCGATTTCGCTTTCACCCTGCTCATGGCCGCCGCGCGCCGGGTGGTGGAGGGAATGGACTACGTCCGCGCCGGGAAGTGGCACACCTGGGGACCTACCCTCCTGCTGGGCCAGGACATTCATCACGCCACGTTGGGACTGATCGGCATGGGGCGCATCGGCCGCGGTATGGCCCGGCGTGCCCAGGGCTTCGACATGCACATTCTCTATCATGATCCCTATTGCTCGCCGGAGGAGGTCGAGGCACTTGGTGCCCGGAGCGTGGAACTCGATACCTTACTGGCCGAATCAGATTTTGTGAGCGTGCACGTGCCCCTGACGCCGGAGACCCACCTTATGCTCAGCGCTGAACAGTTCAAGATGATGAAACCCTCGGCCATTCTGATCAACAGTGCACGCGGCCCGATTGTAGACCCCGATGCGCTCTACGCGGCACTAAAAAATGGCGAGATCGCCTACGCCGCGCTGGACGTGACCGAGCCAGAACCTCTTCCTGCCGACCACAAGCTCCTGACCCTACCCAACATCATCGTCTGCCCGCACATTGCCAGCGCCAGCGTCGCCACGCGGACGAAGATGGCCACGATGGCCGCCGAGAACCTGATTGCCGGGCTGCGGGGAGAGATGCCACCCAATCCGGTGAACCCGGAGGTGCTGGGAAATTTGCCAGATTTGTAGTAATGTGGTAGAATGAAGGCGTAATCAGGCAAAAACTGAACCGTCGGGGCGTAGCGCAGTCCGGTAGCGCACTTGAATGGGGTTCAAGGGGTCGCCGGTTCAAGTCCGGCCGCCCCGACCAAATCAGGCGATTGGTGTTGTGCTGTTTACCGACAGCCAGGATGGCCGATAGTCTTCACACACTGTCGGCCATTCTTCGTAACCGGTGACCTCGCCGACAGCGGAGTCAACCAGGAGATGCCTCAGGGTAGAGCACTCATGGATGAGGTTGTCTATCAATGCGATGGTCTGAGTCCGGAGGACATCGCTTTTCTGCAATGCATAGAAGGACAGATGCCCATCGTGTCCGACATCAGCCGGGCCGATGTACTCATTTACTGTCTGAAATCCGCCCACGAAGCGGTGGTGGTAGCCCAGGCACGGCCGCACTCCATCCTGCCTGTGCACTCCGGCGACCTTAGCGGACGAGTAGTATCCCCAGATGAGGAGCCACACGTTTTCCATGCGCTGCAGTATGGCCGGTCTGGTCGAGGCCACCTGATGCTCATCGCTAACGGTGCGCCGGTCGTTCAGCAGGTTTATCCCATCCGAAACCAGGATGGAGCAGTCATCGGTGCAGTGAGTATCGAGGCCAACCACATTGAACACGTGCGCCATCGGCGGCGCAGCAAGGTGTTCCGGCGAGCAGTGGGCCAACTGCAACGCATGCTCCTCCGTGGTGAGATCACCGGCGCAGAAAACCTCTCGCCTTTCGGCGAACACGACGGCATCCTGGTGGTGGACATCGGCTGGCGCGTGCGCTATGCCAGCGGTATTGCCACAAATCTATACCGTAAACTGGGCTACCTGGACAGCCTGGTGGACAAGCGCATCTCCAGCCTGGAGCGCGAGGACGAGACCATGGTCACCCAGGCTATACAAGAGGTGCGTTGTCAGGAGCGCGAGTCCGAAAGCGAGGACCGAGTAGTAATCCGCAAGGCAATCCCCTTACTGGCCCAGGATGAATGGCGTCGCCGGCTGCACTGGCTGATGGGGCTGCCCCCGCCGGAATCCCTGCTGGTGGGCGCCATGCTCACCATCCACGACGAGACGGCAGAGCGGCGCAAAGAGCAGGAACTGAAAGTCAAAGCGACGATGATCCAGGAGGTGCATCATCGGGTAAAGAACAACCTCCAGGTCATCGCCGCTCTGCTGCGCATGCAGGCCCGCCGCGTCACCTCCGACGAGGGCCGCCGGGCATTGGAAGATAGCGTGAACCGGGTACTGAGCGTGGCGGTAGTGCACGACTTTCTCTCGCAACACGGTGCACAGGTGATTAACATCCGCGAGGTCAGCCGGCGGATCATTCAGCAGACGGAGCAGGGTACGCTGGATCCATCGAAAGGGATTACCCTGGCTCTGGAAGGACCGAGCATCTACTTGCCAGCTCAGCAGGCGACGGCCTGTGCCCTGGTGATCAACGAGCTTTTGCAGAATGCGGTGGAGCACGGGTACGTCCGCCTGCCGGGGGGCACGATCACCATTCACCTGGAGGATCAGGGCGACTGGGTGGAGATTGCTGTGATAGATAACGGGCAGGGACTGCCACCTGATTTCTCGTTGGACCAGGTGGCGAGTTTAGGCTTGCAGATTGTGCGCACGCTGGCCCAGGATGATCTGCGAGGTGAGTTCGAGTTGCTCAATGGCCACGGCGTGCGGGCCATTGTTCGCTTTCCCAAACAAACGCTGGGAGGTAATTAAACTTGGAACGAACACGAATCATCGTCGCGGATGACGAATCGCTCATCCGCCAAGACCTGCGGGAGATGCTCACCAACCTGGACTATCTGGTGGTAGGGGAGGTGGGCGATGGCCGAAGCGCGGTCAACCTGGCGCGCGAGTTGCGGCCGGACGTGGTAATCATGGACATTAAGATGCCGGACATGGACGGTATCGAGGCCGCGGCCGTGCTGACGAAGGAACGCATTGCGCCCGTGGTGCTGCTCACTGCCTACAGCCAGCGCGATCTGGTCGAGCGGGCCAAGGAAGCAGGAGTGGCCGGCTACATCGTCAAGCCCTTCCATGACTCAGACTTGGCCCCAGCCATCGAGGTCGCCCTGGCCCGTTTCCGCGAGTTCCGCGCCATGGAGAAGGAAGTGGGCGATCTCAAGCAAGCGCTGGAGACGCGCAAGTTCGTGGACCGCGCCAAAGGTATCCTGATGGACACTCAGGGTCTGACTGAAGCCGATGCCTTCCGCAAGATTCAGAAGATGAGCATGAACACCCGCAAGCCGATGAAAGAGGTGGCGGAGGCCATCATCCTGGCCCACCAGGCTAAAGAGGGCTAGTCAGACTATCAGGCGCTTCCAGAAAAAAATAATTATCCCCCGCTGCTCTTGCTGGATTGCCAAATCCGGCGAATTTTAGGGCAATGGGTTTGGATGGTTCGGCTGCGCTCACCACAGGTTTGGCAATCCAAACTGAGCGAGTTGGGACAATTTACATTTACAAGTTCGTCTGGCCTGGAAGCACCCCGACGACTGGTTCGACTCCTCTCACCACAGGCCCCGTTTCGCCGGGAACGCTCTGGTTTTCTGCCCCGACCTGACCATCATCGAATCTCTGCGCGAGATCCAGGAGCTGGACCGCTCACGGGTGCTATCCGGCGAGTACGTCAACTTTCTGGACGCCAACCTCAAGTACCATTACCTGGCCGACCCAGGCGCCGATCTGACCGTTCTGCCCAATTTCGCTTATAACGTCATCGTCTCCAACGTGCAGAAGATCATCCTGCGCCGCTACAGCCGCCCCAGCGCGGCCCGCACCCTCTTCGGCGACACCCGCCGCCCCGAGGCTGAGCTGGTCTCCAACGCCCGCCTACAACGCTTGCAGGAAGCAGCCTGCCCTGTCTCAGGGGATGGAAATTTGCTCTGAGGGGATCGCCAGATCCCCGATTTTCGCCAGGATCTGACGATCCTGGCGGAGCGATTTTCCATCTACTGTGTCTGGAGGTCGAACACATCTTGGAGAATGGACCATGCCTCTCTGGGGAGGAATTGAGGCCGGGGGTACAAAATTTGTGTGTGCAGTGGGCACCGGCCCCCACGATCTGCGGGCGGAGGTGCGCTTTCCGACCACGACTCCAACGGAGACCCTCGGTCGGGCAATTCGGTTCTTCCAGCAGCATCAGAAAGAAGAGTCCCTGGCGGCTGTCGGCATCGCTTCTTTTGGACCGGTAGACCCGCACCCCGATTCGCCAACCTTCGGTTACATTACCACTACGCCCAAGCCGGGTTGGGCTCACACCGATGTTGCCGGGCCAATCCGCCGGGCACTGGGCGTCCCGGTGGGCTTTGACACCGACGTTAACGCGGCGGCCCTGGGGGAACACCGCTGGGGTGCCGCCCAGGGACTGGACACGTTCATCTACCTGACCATCGGCACGGGCATTGGCGGGGGAGGCATGGTCAACGGCAAACTACTCCACGGCCTGATCCACCCGGAAATGGGCCACATCCGCATCCCCCACGACCGGAATCTCGACCCCTACGCTGGTTGTTGCCCCTATCACGGCGATTGTCTTGAGGGGCTGGCGGCCGGACCGGCTCTGGAAGAGCGTTGGGGACAGCGAGCTGAGACGCTGCCCGCGGACCATCCCGCCTGGCAGTTGGAGGCTGAGTACCTGGCCCTGGGCCTGGTGAACTTTATCTGTA
>CAZXVB010000267.1:0-4733 GCA_964643875.1 uncultured Anaerolineales bacterium
CATCATATCCGGCCATACCCTTCTACGTATCACGGTCATTTTTTCTTACCTCCTCAAGCTTGCTCACTCGTCTTCCTTGCCAGTACTAACGCCCATTGTGCCACAGAGAAATTAGATTTTTGCAAGAGGAAAATCAGAAGTGTGTTAGAATACACAATTAGTGGTATAATAGCGCTGATCAAGCGCTAGATGGGGTTCAGCCCCGATAACTCTATGCTCTCGGAGGGCAAATGCGCAAACTATCACGGAACGACCCGTGTTGGTGTGGAAGCGGTAAAAAATACAAGCACTGTCATATGCAACAGGATCGGGCTGCCCGCCGCGCCCGAGCGAAAACTCATCCCAAAACCCGACACGGCATTATCATCAAAACCGAAGAGCAGATCGCCGGGATCCGCAAAAGCGGCCAACTGACTCGTGATATCCTGGATATGCTGACGGACCGTATCCGCCCTGGCATCACCACCGAGGAGATCAACCGATGGGTACACGAGTATACCATCGCCCATGGGGGCACCCCGGCCCCGTTGAACTATCGCGGGTTCCCCAAAAGCGTCTGTACGTCCATCAACGATGTCGTCTGTCACGGTATCCCCGATGAGACCGTGTTGCAAGAGGGAGACATCATCAACGTGGACGTGACAACTATTCTGGATGGATACTATGGAGACTCCAGCCGGATGTACCTGATCGGCGATGTGTCCGATGAGGCCCGGCGGTTGGTAGAGGTCACTCGTGAGTGCCTCTATCTGGGAATCGCCCAGGTAAAACCCGCCAACACTCTAGGCGACATCGGCCACGCCATCCAACAGCACGCTGAAAGCCATGGCTACTCGGTGGTGCGAGAGTACATTGGCCACGGGACCGGTATCCAATTTCACGAGCCGCCCGATGTACGCCACTACGGCCAGCCGGGTACCGGCGAAATCCTGGTACCCAACATGGTTTTTACTATCGAGCCGATGATCAATCTCGGCGGGCGAGGTGTGCGCTTATTGAGCGACGGATGGACGGTGGTCACTTCCGATGGCTCCCTTTCCGCCCAATGGGAACATACTGTGCGGGTCACCGAGGACGGTGTGGAGATATTGACCGCGTAACCCGCTAATTGGAGGCACATATGTCCCCCGGCCAACACCTGGAACTGGAGAAGCGAATCGCTGTGGAAGCCGTCACCCAGGCCGCCCGGCTCTGTCAGGCCGTGCGGGCGGAGATGGCCCGCTCGAACGCCTGGGAATCGCTGGAGAAAGACGATCGTAGCCCTGTCACAGTGGCCGATTTTGGCTCTCAGGCGTTGATCTGCCACTACGTGAACCGGGTGTTCCCCCGGGACCCCATCGTGGGAGAGGAAGATTCGGCTGCCCTACAGGCCTCCGCTAACGCATCCCGATTGGCCCAGGTGACGCAGTACGTGCGCCGCTTCTTTCCACAAGCGACGACGGAGGAGATTTGTCACTGGATTGACATCGGCAAAGGCACTATCGCCGGCCGTTTCTGGACCCTGGATCCAATTGATGGAACCAAGGGCTTCCTGCGCAACGATCAGTACGCTATCGCCCTGGCGCTGATCGAAGATGGAAAAGTTCAACTCGGTGTGTTGGGATGTCCAGCTCTGCCGGTGAGGTTGGATGAACCGGATGGGCCGACCGGCGTGATCTTCGTCGCCGTGCGTGGGGGGGGGGCGTTCGCAGCTCCTCTTGATGCCAGCATAGACGAAGCTGCCTATGTGCCGATCCACGTCGTACAACCAACACAGCGGAATGAATGGCGCTTCGTCGAGAGCGTCGAAGCGGCCCATGGGAACCCGATGTTGCAGGAAGCCGTGGCCCAGGCGGTGGGGTTCACTCGCCCCCCGCTCCGCATGGACAGCCAGGTAAAATATGGCGCGGTCGCACGCGGCGACGCGGCCCTTTACCTGCGGCTGCCATCACCTGGCCAACCAGACTATCGAGAAAAGATCTGGGACCACGCGGCTGGCGCCTTGATCGTGGAGGAAGCCGGGGGGTGTGTGACCGATGTGTACGGATATCCCCTCAACTTCGCTGCCGGCTATCGGATGAAGACCAATCGCGGCGTTGTGGCCAGCAATGGTGTGCTCCACCTGGCCGTGATCGAAGCGCTGCGAAAACAGTAGCGGAAAAGAGATTCACCCTCTGCGTGATGGTGGGCTGAATAGATACGAGGAAAGTGGATATGGACGAAAGCAGCATCACAATCGTTTCTGGGTTGCCCCGGTCGGGAACTTCGATGATGATGAAAATGTTGGAAGCCGGAGGGTTGGAGGTATTGACGGACGGTATCCGCGCAGCGGACGATGATAACCCCAGGGGATATTACGAGTTCGAGCGGGTCAAAAAACTTCCGCAGGACAAGGATTGGCTTCCACAGGCACAGGGGAAAGTCGTCAAGATCATCTCGGCACTCCTCAAACACTTGCCGCCGGAATATCCATACCGGGTGATCTTTATGCAACGCCCGATGGTGGAAATCCTGGCCTCACAAAGGCAGATGCTCATCCGGCGGGGCGAACCGACCGACCGGGTAAACGACGAACAGATGGCAGCCCTGTTTCACAAACATCTGAAACAAGTCACATCCTGGTTGGCAGAACAACCCAACTTTGACGTGTTGTACGTCCATCACCATGACGTAATCCAAGCCCCGCGCGCCCAGGCCGAGCGGGTCAACCACTTCCTGGGAGATTGCCTGGACGTGGAGCGAATGATCTCGGTGGTGGACCCAGCCCTGTACCGACAACGACAGGGGTAAAACAGCAAGCTTCCGTAACAGGGGTGAACGAATGGCTGCCTTTCATAAAGATGTTTTGAAAATCGATGCCCCCGCAGTCGCCGAAGAGCTGACCACCCGCCTTCGCCAGGATGTACGGCAGAAACTGCGGAGATCCGGAGCCGTGGTGGGCATCAGTGGTGGGGTTGATTCATCGGTGGTGTTGGCTCTGTGCGTCCGTGCCTTAGGCCCGCAACAGGTCGTTGGAGTGATGATACCGGAGCACGAGTCCAGTCGGGAAAGCATTGTCCTGGCCCGTCGCTTGGCTCACCAATTGGGCGTCGAGACTGTCGTGGAGGACATCACCGGTGCTCTGGTCGGTTTCGGATGTTATGCCCGCCGTGACGAGGCCATTCGCCGCATTTTCCCGGAATACGACGCCAGTTACAAGGCCAAGATCGGCCTGCGGGGCGACGTGTTGGACCGAGATGCTCTCAATGTCTTCTACCTGACCATCATCAGCCCGGAGGGAGAGGAAAAATCCCAACGGCTTAACCTGCGGGATTACCTGCAGATCGTGGCCGCTTCCAACTTCAAACAGCGCAGCCGTATGGCAATGCTCTACTACCACGCCGAATTGCGGAACTATGCCGTCATTGGCACGCCCAACAAGAACGAACACGACCAGGGGTTCTTCGTCAAATGGGGAGATGGCGGCTACGACATCGCCCCAATCCGTCATCTCTTCAAGACGCAGGTATACCAACTGGCCGAATACCTGGAGATCCCGGACGAAATCCGCCACGCCACACCGACCACCGATACCTACAGCGCCCACAGTTCACAGGAGGAGTTCTTCTTCCGCTTACCGTTCGAGACAATGGACCTGATCTGGTATGCTTTAGAGCACCACATCCCGGCCGCCGAAGTCGCCGAGGTGATGGGATTGACCGAGGAACAAGTGAGGCGTGTCTTTGCCGACTTGAGCCGCAAGCAACGGAGTACCGCCTATCTCCGCATGCTGCCTATGGACTACGCCAAATGACCATTCCGGCTTCCACCGATATAACAGAATTGGAAACGACTCTGCACGTCGCCGTTGAGATCGCCAAGCAGGCAGGGGAACGAATACGACAGGCGTTCCCCGTTACCCGTTTGGCTCCGGACTCCGTGAGCTTCAAGGGCGCTGTGGACCCCGTCACCAAGACGGATACGGCTGCGGAAGCCCTGATCGTAGAGCGACTGCGAGCCGCCTTTCCCCATCACCACATCCTGGCTGAGGAAAGCGGTGGGGACGATTGGACGGCCACCGCTGTCCCCATCTGGCTGATCGATCCATTGGATGGGACGAACAACTTTGCCCACGGATTCCCCCATGTGGCGGTCTCCCTGGCCCTGGTATGGGATGGGCGCCCCGTCGTGGCCGTCACCTACGACCCGCTGCGGGATGAGACGTTCGCCGCCGTCCATCAGGGTGGAGCAACTCGCAACGGCGAGCCGATCCGCGTCACCTCGGCTAGCCGGTTGGAGGACGCCTTTCTGGCCACCGGCTTTCCATATGATCGGCGCACCGCGGACGACAACAACACTGCCCGGCTTGACCGCTTCCTGCGCCGCTCCCAGGGAGTCCGACGCGCAGGGGCGGCTGTGCTCGACCTGGCCTACGTGGCTTGCGGGCGATTAGATGGTTTTTGGGAGATCCGTCTGAAGCCATGGGACGTGGCAGCCGGCATCCTGTTGGTGCGTGAGGCCGGTGGGCAAGTGACCGACTTCGCTGGCCGGGAGGGCTTGTCGCTCCTCTCCGGCCAGACCATCGTAGCTTCCAACAGACACATTCATGAACAGATGTTGTCGCTCGTTCTGCTGTCCGACAAGTAAGCAGGGAATGGTGACAAACTTCATTACCCGACACGCTTTTTCCGAGACGCAGATTAACGCAGAAAAACACAGATTTTCTGTTACTATTCAGGCCTTCACTACCCGACATATTGATCGGTAACCCTCCC
>CAZXVB010000268.1:0-4722 GCA_964643875.1 uncultured Anaerolineales bacterium
CAGGAGGTGAGGATGGGGAATCCGTTGGGTGATAAAGTCGCGGTAGTGACCGGCGCTTCACGGGGAATTGGGCGGGCCATTGCACTGGAGTTGGCTCGGCGGGGCGCCCGGGTGGTGGTGAATTTTTTCCGCAGCGCCGCAGCGGCCCAGGAGGTTGTTGAGGCTATCCAATCCGCCGGTGGACAGGCGCTCCCGGTGAAGGCGGATGTCAGCGACTTCGAGCAGGCTCAGGAGGTAATCTCGGCGGCTCTCGAGGCGTTCGGTCAGGTAGATATCCTGGTCAACAACGCCGGTACGACTCGGGACCAATTGCTCCTGATGATGAAGGAAGAGGATTGGGATGCAGTCATACGTACCAATCTGAAGAGCGTGTTCAATTGTTGCAAGGCGGTTGCTCGTCACATGGTTCGTCGTCGGCAGGGACGCATTGTTAACATTTCTTCGATCTCCGGCATCGTTGGACAGAGTGGACAGGCCAATTATGCGGCCTCCAAAGCGGCCATTATCGGCTTTACCAAGAGCCTCGCGAAAGAACTCGGGCCCCGTCACATCACTGTAAACTGCGTTGCGCCGGGGTTCGTCTTGACCGACCTAACCGCCGATATGCCGGAGGAGTGGAAGGAACAAGTGATTGCATTGACGCCCCTGGGACGAGTGGGACGCCCTGAAGAGATCGCGTATGCTGTTGCCTTTCTGGTCTCAGATGAGGCAGCCTTCATTACAGGGGAAGTGCTCACGGTGGATGGCGGCCTGGTCACGTAGGTAACACTCGGCTTGACGGGTTTCGGAGGGAGAGTGGAGCGATGGAGTCTGAGGAAATTCAACTGGAATCCGAGATCGGTAAGATAACCATTGCGCCGGAGGTGTTGGAAACGACGGCACGTCTGACCGCCCTGGCGGTTCCAGGCGTCGTTCGGTTAGTCTCCCCGGCCGGTATGCGGCGTTTGTTGAAGCCGGGAGGGGTCAAGGTCGAGGTGACCGACCGACGTGTGTACGTCAAGTTGTACGTTGTCACCGAACCGCACATCAATATGCTCAATGTAGGGCATCAGATCCAGGATGAGGTAACACGGGCCATTCAGAATATGATCGGTATGGATGTTGGCGCCGTGGATGTGTATATCGAAGATGTGGCCCATCCATTCGATGAAAGTCTGGTTTCTGGTTGAACTTAGGACGATCAGAGGTAGGTGAACTGTGAAAGCCCGGCATCAGGCCCGTGTCCTGGCGCTCCAGGCGCTGTATGAGATTGATTGTGTCCATCATGCACCGGCTATTGTGTTGGCTCATCTCCTGGAATCTCAGCCGGTTCCCAAACATGTTGCCGCCTTTTGTCGCCGTCTCGTCTATGGTGCCCTGGAATACCAGTCTGTGTTGGACGTGTTTATTCACAAGTATGCTCCCGAATGGCCGTTGGAGCAGATGGCATACATAGATCGAAATATTTTGCGGATGGCGCTCTTTGAGTTTGTGGTAGATGGCCGCACACCTATGCGAGTGGCGATTAACGAAGCCGTTGAGTTGGCTAAGACGTTTGGCTCCGATAGCGCCCCGCGTTTCGTCAACGGCGTGCTGGGGTCGTTAGTGGAACATCAAGATGCAATTCGGCAGGCTGTTGACCGATTGGATATGGAGAACGAGAAGGCGTGAATTTTTTGAACGTTGGCCCCTGGGAATTGACTCTGATTATCATCATTGCGATTTTGGTGGTCGGTCCTAAACGCATGGTGGAAGTTACCCGTGTGCTGGGGCGGACAATGGCTCAATTGCGCCGTTTTTCTAATGAATTCCTCCTGACTCTTCAAACAGAGGTAAATCAGTCTTCCCATCCGTCCGCCGCTCCGACCGATGTCGTGGGGAGTATCGCGGAGCCGATTATCGGTGTGCAGCGAGAGTTGATGGCCATCGGACGCGAAACGCAACAAGCGCTCCAGAATATCGTGAGTGGGGAGGGTGGGGGGGCGGAGGCTTCGGCTCAGGTCGCCGATATCCAGGCTGGGTTGATGGCTACCGCATCCGAAACTCGACAAGCGTTAGCGGGGATAGAAGGATCCAAGGAAGGAGCGGGTGAAGAGGAAACACCGACAGAAGAGGTGACGGTATGAAGGATATAGAAGCTGCTGAGCTTCGTCAATCCTCTTCCTCCTCAAACTCAACTCCAAACCAACATGGCCAGGAAGCCAGGATGGGCATCCTGGAACATCTGGAGGAACTGCGGCAGCGGCTCATCCGGGCCATCATTGCTCTGTTGATCGGTGCAGTGATCGGCACGTTTTTGACTCCAATGACCCTGGAGGCGTTGATTGCGCCGTTGGGAGAGCAGCCTCCTGTTGCGCTTTCCCCTACTGAAGCCCCGGCTGTATTCTTCAAGGTGGCCGTGATCATCGGCGTGGTGATCGCTATGCCGGTAATCATCTATCAGATTTTTCAGTTCGTCCGACCGGGGTTGAAACCTCAGGAGGTTCGGTATATCATACTGGGTGTGCCGGCGGCTTCGCTGAGTTTTGCGCTGGGCGTGCTCTTTGCCATCAAGGTGTTGGTTCCGGCCGCCATTCCGTTCCTGCAAGGGTTCTTGAGTGGTATCGTGCAACAGTTGTACTCCATCGAACGGTATATTTCCTTCGTGGGGAACATCCTGCTGTGGGCCGGGTTGGTGTTCGAGACGCCCCTCGTGATGTATTTTTTGGCCAAGCTGGGGGTGGTGACCTCCGAGGGGTTTTCCAAGGCCCGTCGTCTGGTCATTGTAGGGGCGGCCGCTGGAGCCGCGATCATCACTCCCACCACGGATCCGGTCAATATGTTGCTGGTTATGGGGCCGTTCTTGTTGTTGTATGAGTTGGGTATCCTGTTGGCTCGATTGGCATAATGTCGGTTGCGATCAGTTTCGAAAGGAGACGAAAATGGATAAGCAAACGGGTATGATTGTCACGGTTATCGTTGCTGTCTTGACTCTATGCTGTTCGGCGGCGTGTTGCGCGGGGGGGCTGCTCATTGCTCTCAATGAACAACTCGAATTGTATTGGGATGTCGAGCCGGCTGTAGGAGGGGCCCCCTGTTGCTTGAGCATTCTGGTGTGGGTGATCCCGGTTCTGTTATGGTTCTTCCTGGTGCGAGGGAAGAATGGTTCCGTTGAAAGTGACCTGAGTGCGGAGAACTACACACCGGAGTATATTGAAGGAGATTTCGAAGAGGAGGACTTGACCGAATGAATCGGAAGCAGGCAGTGAATGTCATCATTATGGGCGCTGCTGGGCGCGATTTTCACAATTTCAACACATATTTTCGGGACAATCCCGATTATCGGGTCGTGGCTTTTACAGCCACACAGATTCCCAACATTGAGGGGCGGCGCTATCCGCCGTCTCTAGCTGGCGATCTGTATCCTGATGGCATTCCTATCTACCCAGAAGCGGAGTTGAACGATCTCATCAAGAAGCACGCGGTGGATCAGGTGGTGTTCGCCTATTCCGACGTACCCCACGAATATGTGATGCACAAGGCATCTCAGGTGTTGGTGGCCGGGGCGGATTTTCGATTGATGGGCCGCCAATCAACCACGCTAGTCAGTCGGAAGCCGGTAGTGGCTGTATGTGCCGTGCGGACCGGGTGCGGCAAGAGCCAGACGACCCGCCACGTGTGTGACGTGCTTCAAAAACTGGGGCATCGGGTGGTTGCTATTCGTCACCCGATGCCGTATGGTGACCTGGCTGCTCAAGCTGTTCAGCGGTTTGCTACGTATGCCGATCTGGATCATCACCGGTGCACAATCGAGGAGCGAGAGGAGTACGAGCCGCACATTGATCGGGGAGTGGTCGTCTATGCCGGGGTGGACTACGAGGCGATCCTCCGACAGGCCGAGAAGGAAGCCGACGTGATCGTGTGGGATGGCGGCAACAACGACTTGCCGTTTTACCGCCCTGACCTGTTCATCACCGTGGCGGATCCCCACCGGGCCGGTCACGAATTGCGCTATCATCCGGGGGAGACCAACCTGCGGGCAGCCGATGTGGTGGTGATCAACAAGATAGACACCGCCGGGCCGGAGGGAGTCGCTCAGGTGCGGGCCAACATCGCCCAGGTCAACCCACAGGCCACGGTGGTGGATGCCGCTTCGCCCATCTTCGTGGATGATCCGGAAGCCATTCGGGGAAAGCGGGTCCTGGTGATCGAGGATGGGCCGACATTGACCCATGGCGAGATGACGTATGGCGCCGGTGTGGTAGCAGCTCGCAAATTCGGTGCTGCGGAGTTGATAGACCCTCGACCTTTCGTCGTGCGATCCATTGCCGCCACGTTCGAGAAATATCCCCATATCGGCACCTTGTTGCCGGCAATGGGATATGGTGATGCCCAAATCCGGGATCTGGAGGAGACCATCAACCGCTCCGATTGTGATCTGGTGCTTTCGGCCACGCCGATTGACCTGCGACGGGTGTTGAAAGTAGATAAGCCGATGGACCGTGTGCGTTACGAGCTGCAAGTGATCGGACAACCGACGTTGGAAGAGATCCTGGCGCGACGGTTTGGTCCACGTTCGTAGGGGAGAGAGACAGCGACGGATAGGGAGCCAGCTCGATACCGATTACGATGACGTGCGACGCGCCATTGAGGTGCGTCGCATGTGTTTTGGGCGATGCGCTGCGGTAGGTATCCCTCACACGGAAATTTTTTGAGTGCGTTTCATTTCAGTTGGAAAGTGGGCAACCCTCCCGCAGGTTGCCA
>CAZXVB010000269.1:0-4719 GCA_964643875.1 uncultured Anaerolineales bacterium
GCAAGAAAGGGTGCAGAATGGAGCGCCTCTGTCCCCCGCGTGGGGAAGCGCGTTTTTTCCACAATGTGCACAATAGGAGTGAAAGTTGTGGTCAGCGGGAAGCGTCGCCTGGTGGACACCCATTGTGACCGTGGACTTAGTTATCTCCAGATCGGTTGGCGTTGGTTGCGCCGACAGTTGAATCAAGGAGCACTACTGCCGCACACTCTGGAATTGGATCCGCGCCCTGATCCCAGAGCCAGCCCGGGCCTCGCGCTGTGCTGTTCGGTTACCTCCTTCCTTCAAGACCGTGGCTGCCGAATGTTAAATTTGTCAGTCAATCAGGCGAAGTGGTAGACCAGCTTGCGCACAAATTCTGCGAAGTGCAACGCCTCGCGGTGGTGTGGTGGATGATCACGCTCGTGTTGTTCGAGGAACGGGTCTATTGGCTCGCACAATTCACCGAATGTGGTATGGCTATCTCCGCCGTCGTGGGGGTTGGTCATTGCTGTCTCCTCGGATGTGGAATCGCAACAATATTACCACAAAGTGCCGTTTTTGTTAAGGTGCGCTACGGGCGTCGTTGTATCCGGACAGTATCGGGGCGAAAGTGTTTTGGGAAGTTATCCTGAGCCAATTCTTGGAGTGGATTACCATTGCGATTGTCGAAGGAACTCTTTGGCACGGATGACCCTTACACGATGCTGGGTTTTTCGCTCGCCTCCCGGGGCTTCACGGCGGTCAAAAGTGTCCAATCGGTTGGCGGGTAAGAAGGTGCTAGAAGCGCCCCCGTGAACACTGCAGAAAAAGGGGGCCAGAAAGCAGCAAAGAGCGCTTGGGAGCAGTCCGTGCTTTCTTTTTGTGTCTCTCTTTGGGCTCAGTTGCGAGCGGCTTTGTGCCCGACATACCTCCTGCAGCCAGCCTGGGCCTGCTCTTTCTGACCTTTTTTCGGGAGAGTCATCCATTCTATCCCCGAAATCAGTGTTCATCCGTGTCCAAAGTGGGGCTTCTCACTATTGTGCAACGCATTTATTGATTCCACTGCGGCGGCCTTCATATCTCACACCCCAGGTGTCAACATGTCAGGTGAAATGCCCCTGCCGTGGGACAACGGGCGCAAGCGTCGTTGTATATTTTCCAGGCGCGGCCGGTGGGCGCTGTCCGAACTTCGATCCCTGCCGCCTCGATGGCCGCGATCGTCTCTGGCGGGACTTTCATCATCCCATACGCCCCGGTGCCAATCACCAGCATCTGTACTTCGGATTCGGAACTTAGAATCGCTGTCAGGTCTTCTGGTGCTAGGCGGTGACCGGCCTGTCTCCACCAATTGGGTAAGACGCTATTCGGCAGCAAAATCAGGTCGGCAGTGTATCGCTGCCCGTCTACAGTCATCTGACCGAAACGATAGGCCTGGATTTCTGGCATGCTCATCTCCCCATTCCGCTAGGGGCGTGTAGCCGTCAGCACGAGCGTGGGCGTGACGGCCGGCGTCTCGGTCGGGATGGGCGTTGTGATGGGGAGCGGTGTGTCCGTCGCGATGGGAGAGGTCGGCGATGGTAATGGGAATGGTGAAGGTGAAGGCGAGGGCGGCGGCGCTATCGTTGGTTCGAGTACAGGCCGGCCTACCATAACCGGCACCCATGCCTCGATCCGTCCTTGATCCCGGTCGAATGCCACCACCAGCAGCCCGTATGGGCCTGACGGCAAACCGGTGGTGTCCCATTGGGTCAACACCCCATCCTGCACCTGGGACAGATGAGGACCGCTGATCCAGCCATCGCAGCGCTCCATATTGCTCCCGGTACAGTAACGAACCTCGTAGTAGTCGAAGGCCGGTGTCTGAACCGTGCCGATGATCGGCACGATCCCCTGGACGAGATCTCCCATGGCAGGGGAGGTGATCTGGACGAGTGGATGGACGCGGCTGTCGCTGCAATACTCAAGCGGGGCCAGCGGCAAACCACCAAAGCAGTCAGGATGTGCCTGTGCCCACTCTCGTCCCTGGGTATCGGTGATGACGACCATCACTTGCTCAACTACCTGGTGGGGGCAATACTCATTGGCCAACAGACCGGTTGCCCCGTCTATGCGCACTTTCTGATACCAATCCCGGTCGGGGCCTAAGGGCGGCTGATCCTGGACGAAGAACTCGTGTTTGCGCCGAGGGCAGTATTCCGACGGAAGTGTACCAGAATCGGCGCAGATCTCCAATTCCACGATCCCCGGCGGGGTGACAAATCCACGCACCGGCAGGTTCAAGCCCTCATCTCCGTGGGCGGCCTCCATAAATGCCCGCCAGACTCGACCCGCGCCTCCGGCTCCAGAGACGTGGTTCATTTCGGAATTGTCGGAGTTGCCTAGCCAGACACCGGTCACCAGATCGGGGGTGTAGCCGACGGTCCAGGAATCCCGAAAATCGTTTGTGGTGCCAGTCTTGGCTGCTGCCGGGCGGGAAAGCTCGAGCACGCTGGGACGGCCAAATTCGGCCCTGCGGGCTTCGGGGTCCGAAAGGATGCTGGTGATCAGAAAGGCATGTTGAGGGGAAACGACCTGCTCACCGGCGCGGGTCGTATTGTCCACCAGGATATTCCCATAGCTATCTTCAATGCGCAGGATCGGTGTGGGCGACACCCGGACGCCGTTGTTGGCGAAGACAGCGAACGCCCCTGTCATTTCCAGCAGTTTGACCTCACCGCCGCCCAGGGTCAGGGAGAGACCGTAGAGTGGCGGCTGGTCATACGGGTAGTCCGGACAATACAACTCCGGGTGGGAAAGAGAGACGACTCCCAATCGGTTCGCCATCTCCAACAAACCGTCAATCCCAACGAATTGGAGTGCTTTCACGGCCGGGACATTGTAGGAGTTGGCTAACGCTTCGCGCACCAGCATCGGACCGTGGTATTCGCCGTCGTAGTTGACCGGGACATAGGGGGGATTCGCGCCGTCGGGGAACTCGGTACGCAGGTCCCACAACAGCGTCGCTGGCGTCCAGCCGCGCTCGAACGCCGCCAGGTACGTCAGCGGTTTGATGGACGACCCCGGTTGGCGACAACGCAGCGCCACGTTGACTTGTCCGTCAATGGTCTCGCTGTAGAAATCGGCGGAGCCGACCATAGCCACGATATAGCCACTGCTCGGCTCGATGGCTACCAATGCCCCGTTGGTGACGTTCCGCTCTCTCAGTGAGGCCACCCCCTCGCGGACAGCCTGTTCGGCCAATGCTTGCAAGCGGCGGTCCAGCGTCGTGTAAATCCGCAACCCGGTTCCCCGATAGAAGACCTCTGCTCCATAGAGCGATTCGACGGTCTGTCGGACGTACATCACGAAGTGGGGGGCGGTATGGAGGTCGAGTTCCACCGGCCGGAACGTGTAATTGCGAATCTCGGCGGCTGCCTGGTCCGCCTCCGCCTGGGTGATGTATCCATCCTCCACCATCAACCCCAGCACGATTTCCTGACGCCGCAATGCCTGCTCGAGGCCATCCCGCATCGGATCGTACACGGACGGCAATTGGGGGAGGCCGGCCAGAAACGCCGCCTGGCCCAACGTCAAATCATCAGCGTTGACGCTGAAATATGTCTCGGCGGCGGCCTGTACGCCATAGGCCAGGTTGCCGTAGTAGTTCTCGTTCAGGTAGACTTCCAGAATGGTCGTCTTGGGATAGAGACGGGTCAGTTCGGCAGCCAGAACCACTTCCTTGATCTTGCGCCATGCAGTGCGCTGGAATCGTTCTTCCGGAGAAAGCAACACATTGCGGGCCACCTGTTGGGTGATGGTGCTGAACCCAGAGACGATTTCCTGCTCGGTCAGCGCATAGTAGATCGCCCGCACAATGGCGATGGGATCGAAGCCGGGATGATGCCAGAAGTTGCGATCCTCGGTGGCCACGGTGGCATCAATCAGATATTCCGAAATATGGTCAATCGGCACGTAGGTGCGTCGGCCTCCCTCCGGGTCCGTGACTTCATACAAGAGATGCCCCTCGCGGTCCAGAATCTTGCTACTGACGAACGCGGTCTGGCGGGTCTGTAACTCCTCCGGCGGGGGGAGCTGACGGGCAATGATGACATACCCTACAATCGCTGTGCCCATACTGGCGAAGAAAAGCAGCACACCGATGACAACAATGACAAAGAAGATGCGGACGAGTGTCTTACCCCAGGGGCGTTTCGGCGCCGGAGAAGGCACAGGAGGAGAGGATGGGGCATAGCTGGCCGACCGGTGGGGAGGAGCGGTGGTCGGCGGGACGTAACCAGGCCGCATGGGAGGTGGTACCGGACGTGGCAGGCGAGCGGTTGGCGTGGCCCCGGTGGGGACACGGGGAATCGCCACTGTCGGATCCCCCAGCGTGCCGGGGATCTCGCCGGTCTCGATTTCGTCTGTAGAGAGTGAAGAAGTCGCCGGAACCGAGGGGCTGGGCTGTGTGTTATCCGAGGAAGATGAAGACGATTCCCATCCACTTCCCGCGGTATCTCTGTATCGCCGAGAATGCATAGGCTGAACATACTCTGGCCGTCCCTCTGGTTGTGAGGGGCGTGGGGATTGTGGCCGGTTGGGTGTCTCGGCAAGGTCGTCAGACATATTTCTCTATCCTGTGTTTGGAAGGATGTTTCCGCTGACATCCGACAGTGAAATTATAACAGGGAAACAAGATAAGGCAAACAGGGTCAGTGGGAGCGCATTAAAGTCTGGATGGACGAATTCCCCTGAGAGGAAGAGAAAAAGACGAGCGGCTTTTTC
>CAZXVB010000270.1:0-4697 GCA_964643875.1 uncultured Anaerolineales bacterium
GGTGCGTTTCATTTCAGTTGGAAAGTGGGCAACCCTCCCGCAGGTTGCCATTTTAGATGCCAAAACCCTCGGTTTTTGAAGGCAAATCTGCGCATAAATTGACTTTGAGTTCAACCTGCGGGAGGGTTTCCAACTCAGTTGAAACACACCCAATTCATTTGCCTGGACATTGGGCCACGATGGCTGCATCAATGCCCTTGTTTCCGTAGGCTTTGTCGAAGTGGGCGCTGAAGTCATTGGCCAGTTTCTGCGCCCGGACGTCGTAAGCCTCCGGGTCGGGCCAGGTGTTCCGGGGGAACAACACCTCGTCCGGAACACCTGGGCAGTGCTTGGGGATGCCGATGTGGAAGACTGGGTCTTCTACGTATTCGCCGTCGGCCAGCTTGCCGCTAAGGGCTGCATCCACGATCTCCCGCGTCAAGTGGATGTCCATCCGTGCACCGACGCCGAAGGGGCCGCCGCTCCATCCCGTGTTGATCAGATAGACTTGCGTGCCATGTTGCCGCATCCGCTCACCCAACATACGGGCGTAGACGTCCGGGTTGCGCGGCATAAACGGCTCGCCGAAGAAGCGGGAAAACGTCGAAACCGGGTCCACGATGCCCGTCTCGGTGCCGGCCAGCTTGCTGGTGTACCCCATCAGGAACCAAAGCATAGCCTGCTCTGGCGTCAAGCGGGCGACCGGCGGTAGAATCCCATTGGCGTCGGCAGTTAGGAACAGGATCGTTTTGGGGTGTCCACTGCGGGAATCGGGCTTGATGTTGGTGAGGAAGCGCAAAGGGTATGATGCCCGCGAGTTCGGTGTGTAGCGCTCATCGTCCACGTCGAACGTTCCCCACGGGTACATCATGCAGTTCTCCACAATGGCCCCATGCTCCAGATAGGGAGCCTGGTGGAAGACTGCCCGCCAGATTTCCGGCTCTTTATCTTCTCGCAGGTTGATCAACTTGGCGTAACAACCGTTTTCGAAATTGGCGATCCCGTTGTCGCTCCAGCCATGTTCGTCATCTCCCAACAGCGCCCGACGCGGATCGGCGGAAAGAGTGGTCTTGCCGGTACCGGAAAGACCTAACAGCAGCGCGCAATCCCCGCGCGGCCCCTCATTGGCCGAACAGTGGAGCGGTAGAATTCCCTCGGCAGGTAGGATGTAATTCATCACAGTGAAGATCAATTTTTTCACGCTCCCCCCGTAGGCGGAGCCATACACCACGCCCAGCATACGGTCGAAATCCATCGCTACCGCCATGTTGGAGGTCGAGCCATCGGGGAGTTCCCGCAACCGGCCGGTGTATCGCTCTCGATCCAGTTTGTCGTACGGGCAAACCAGGAGTGTGAACCCCCTGTGGGCGAATATGCTATGCTTCATGTCGTCCGACAGAGGGCGGAACATATTGTCGGTGAAGAGGGCTGTCGAGGCCCAGTCCGTGACCGTGCGCACCGGCAGGGCGTAGGAAGGATCGGCCCCCACGGCCCGGTCGGTCACGTAGAGGTGGGATTTCTCCGCCAGCGTCGTCAATGCATCTTCCCACAGCATATCGAAGGTGTCGGGATCCAGGGGGATGTTGTTGGGCGAATCCCAATCAATGTTCCCCTCGCTCTCCGGGTGGCGGACGATGTATGTGTCCTTTGGACTGCGACCGGTGGACTCCACCGGTGTCCATGTGGCCAATGCACCATTGGCGGATACAATCACTTCGCGGTTTTCCACTGCCGCTTGAATCATCTGCTCTCGCGTGGGGTTGTTTTCGACGTGGGAATGTCGCTTTAGAATCTGTTGCAAGTTCTCCAGATGGATAGATGTCACAATAGCCTCCTTGAAGCTGAAACTGAAACTAAAAGGTAACTGCTCAGGCTACTTCTGTTAGCGATTGAAATTGAAATCGCCTCTAAGAGCTTGCAGCCGCGCGTCCACGCAGGTGGACAGCCAGCCTTAGCCCCTCAGGCGCGGTTTCAACCGCCGGCCTGAATGGTAACACTAAAAGAATTTATAGGTGCGTAGAGGATTAAGTCGGCACGACTTTGCCGGGATTCATGATGTTTTGCGGGTCGAGGGCCTGTTTAATCTGTCGGTGAACGGCGATAGAGGTCGGCCCCAATGCCTCGGCCACATAGGGCAGCTTGAATGTGCCTACGCCATGCTCTCCACTCAGCGTGCCCTCCAATGCCAGGGCCACGCGGAAAATCTCCCCTACCATCTGTTCGACCTTTTTCCATTGCTCTGGGTCACGGCGGTCGAAGAGGATGTTGGGGTGCAAATTCCCGTCTCCGGCGTGCCCAAAGATCACGATGGGCAACTCATACCGAGCGCTGATCTCCTTGATACGGCGCACCGCTTCTGGAATAGCTGACCGGGGGACGGTGATATCTTCCCCAAGTTTGTTGGGCGCTTTACGCGCCAGAGAAGGGCTGACGCTACGCCGAGCACGCCACAACTGCGCCCGTTCCTCCTCGTCTTGCGCCACGACGATCTCTCTCGCGCCGTTCTCCTGACAGACGCGGGCCACCGTCTCGATCTCCCGCTGCACAGTTCCCTCATCGGCAGCATCGGTCTCGATGATCAGCATGGCTTCCACGTCAAGGGGTAGCCCCAGGTGCATCGCCTCTTCAATGCACGTGATGGCCGTTTCATCCATCATCTCGAGGGTCGCCGGGACTACGCCGGCTTCCAGGATGGCGTTCACGGTGCGCGCCGCGTCTTCTAAAGAACGGAACTCGGCGCGGGCCGTGCGGACGAAGTTGGGCCGGGCCGTCAGACGAAGCAAGGCTTCGGTGATCACCCCTAACGTCCCTTCAGAGCCGACAAACAGGGAGGTCAGGTCGTAACCGACGACGTTCTTGATCGGCTTGCCGCCAGTACGGAGCACTTCTCCGTTGGGCAGGACGACCGTCAGGCCCATCACGTAGTCACCGGTGACGCCATACTTGAGACAACGCGGCCCCCCGGCGTTACAGGCGATGTTCCCGCCAATCGTGGACTGTTTGTTGCTGGAAGGGTCAGGCGGGTAGAAAAGCCCTACTTTGGCCACGGCAGCCTCCAGGTTGGCCGTGACGACCCCGGCCTGCACCGTAGCCGTCATATTCTCCCGGTCGATCTCCAGGATGCGGTTCATCCGCGTCAGGGAGAGCACGATGCTTTCGGAGGTAGGGATCGAACCGCCGGCCAGGCCGCTGGACATGCCTCGAGGCACAATCGGAGCGTCGTACTGCCGGGCCACTCGGACGATCTCGACCACTTCCTCGGTCGTCTCTGGCAGGACCACGACCGTCGGTAAGTTTTGCTCGAAAGTGCCGTCGAACGAGTAGGCGATCAGATCAACGCGGGATGTGAGCACCCGCTCCGCGCCTACTGCCTCTTTCAACGCCATTACGATCTCTGTCGTATCCATACCATCACTCCATCGCATCCAATACCACTTCGGTGATGTCCCGCACGCGGATCCGCAGCCGTTCGGCACGGGCCGCGCCGGCCAACGTGCGCTCACACTGTTGACAGGCGGAGACAAGCAACCTGGCCTGCACATCGTTGGCCTGACGAATGCGCTGCCGGGCCACCGCCTGGCTTACCTCCGGGGCCAGCGTCTCCAGATTACCGCCGCCGCCGCAACAACGCGCATTTTCCCCGTGATCGGCCATCTCGATCAACTGCACGCCGGGCACTTGCGCCAGAATGCGTCGCGGAGCTGTGATGACGCCTCCTTTGCGTCCCAGATCGCACGGATCGTGATAGGTCACCACCTGTGGTTCGGCCCCCACCTCCCTCCTTTTCCAGTGGATTGCGCCGCTTTCTGCCAGATCGGCCAGGAACTCCGTGGCGTGCTGGACCTCCAGTCCCAGCTCGGCCATATCGCTCACGCCCATCACCACCGGGTAAGAGTGTTTCCAGAAATGGAAACATGACGGGCAGGTGGTCACGACGGTGCGCACCCCCAACGCTCGGACGGCCTCAACGTTGTGGCGGATTATATCGCGCGCCCGGTCGAGATTGCCGTTGAGAAACATTGGGTATCCGCAACACCACTCTGCTCCTCCCAGCAAGGCATAGTCCACGCCGATCCGGTCGAAGATCTGCACCAAGGACTGGGGGATGCTGTAACTGCGGGGGAAGAAGGACCCCACGCAGCCAACGAAATAGGCGACTTGCGCTTGAGATTTCCCCAGGCCGGTAGGCGGCGACGGCAGATTGTCCGCCCAGATCAAGCGTCCATCGTTATTCTCAGCCGAGATATTGTGGTAAACGGCGATCCGCTCCTCCAGCCCGGCGAGGCTCTCCGGCAACAGATGTTGGGCCGTCAATTCACTTCGCGTCAGTTCCAGGATGCGGTCCACTGCGACGCCGCTGGGGCAAGTAAACGTGCAGGCCCCACACAACAGGCAACGATAGAAGACATCTGCGTACGTCTCTGTGGGTGAGTCCACCAGCCCCTCCTGGAGCGCTCGCAGCAAGGCTACCCGCGCGCGGGGAGAATCCGTCTCGTTGAGGCTATGCTGGTAGATTGGGCAGACGGAAAGGCAGAGACCACAGCGCACACAATGGAGTGCTTCTTCCTCGTATAGTAACCCTAATGAGTCTTGCTCTGCAGATAATTCTGTCACACTCTTGACATCCTTTTCGTATGATACTCGTAGGGTGCGTCCCCTTGCAAATGATTCGGGTGTGTTTCAACTGAGTTGGAGACCCTCCCGCAGGTTGAACTCAA
>CAZXVB010000271.1:0-4676 GCA_964643875.1 uncultured Anaerolineales bacterium
ATGAAACATACCCGAATGAGATTGCCAGAACCGACAAAGACGGTATAATTTCGGTTATGCGAAAAGAGGGTACCTATCTGTATCTGACTGCCTTCATTGGTGGCCTGGTTTCCCTGTCTGTGGAACTGGCTGCCTCCAGTCTTCTCCGTCCCTATTTTGGAACTGCGAATCTGGTTTGGGCCGCCATCATTGGCCTGATCCTGTTGTATCTGACGGTTGGCTACTTCATCGGCGGTCGTTGGGCGGACCGTTCCCCTCGCCAGGAAACGCTCTACCAGGTCGTAGCCTGGGCCGCGTTTCTCATCGGCATTGTGCCCTTCGTGGCGTATCCCGTGCTCCAACAGGTAACCCAGGCCTTCGAGACTTATGATGCTGCTTTGCTGGGAGGGGCATTTCTGACTGTCCTGATCCTGTTCAGCGTACCGGTGACCCTTCTGGGATGCATTTCCCCTTTTATCCTCCGCTTGGTGATAACGGATGTCACCCAATCGGGGAAGACTGCCGGCAAAGTGTACGCTATTTCCACCATTGGCAGCTTTCTGGGCTCCTTCTTGCCCGACTTACTCCTGATTCCGACCATTGGAACCCGCAACACTTTTGTGGGGCTCTCCCTGGTTCTGATGGGGGTGGCTTTCGTCGGCCTGGGACGGAGTCATCCTCGCCGTCTTTTGGTTTATCTGTGGATGCCAATAGTAGTGCTCCTGCTGGCACTTCTGTTGCACGGGCGACCGGTCAAAGTTGCGCCAGCCACCATTTACGAGACCGAATCGGCTTACAACTACATTCAGGTCACCGAAGACGAGATTGGTTGTCGCTACCTGTTGTTGAATGAGGGACAGGGCATCCACTCTATGTATTGTCCGGGCCGGTTGCGCACCCTTGGCCCATGGGACTTCTTCCTGGTCGCTCCATATCTCAACGCACCTCCTTACTCTCCGGATCGGGTCACACGGGTGGCACTGGTAGGGTTGGCCGCCGGAACGATGGCCCGCCAATTTACCTCGGTTTACGGTCCGATCCCTATAGACGGTATCGAGATTGATGCCGAGATAGTCCGAGTTGGCCAGGAGTATTTTGGGATGCATCAACCCAACCTGAACGTCATCATTGCCGACGGTCGCTTTGCGCTGACCCGTTCTCCCCATCGGTACACCATCATCGGCATAGACGCTTATCGCCTGCCGTATATCCCGCCGCACCTGACGACTGTCGAGTTTTTTCAACAAGTACGGGGACATCTCACCGATGACGGTGTGCTCGCCATCAACGTGGGACACACGCCAGACGACTACCGACTGGTTGAGGCGATGTTGGCTACCCTGTTGGAAGTCTTTCCCTCGGCGCACGTGATAGACGTGCCGCAGAGCTTCAACGCCGTCGTCTTTGCTACCGTTCAGCCTACCAATGCCGGTAATCTGCTCCTAAACCTGCCGCAACTCGAAGACAATGACTTTCTCTACCAGACGACACTCCAGGCCGCCGCTCATTTGCATTTCCTCACGCCCGGCTCGCTGGTCTTCACCGATGATCGGGCCTCCATCGAGTTGTTGACCAATGCATTGATCCTCGATTACATACAGGAAAGAATACTACCCTGAAGCCCACTCGAAATTGTTGGGTCAACGTGGATTCGTGGGGTAAGCCAGCCTCCTGCAGGTTAGGATCGTCCCTACCCCTCGAATCCGTGTAGAGCCAAATTGTTACCATCACAGGATGGTGGGGGATTTCTAAACGTAACTTCTAAACAAGCTCTCAGGCGGGGTTTTCGGTCATGCGGCCGGCATGAATTTTCCACAACGCCGCTCGCTGTCGAAAGGCCGGCTCGAACATCTCCAGATCGGTAGCCGTCAATAAAGCCTGCTCTATGTTGTCTACCTGTTCCAAAAGGTAACGCCGTCGCGTGGCATCCAACTCAGCCAACACCTCATCCAGAAGCAGGATGGGCGTCTCTCCCGTTTGTTCTTGCATCCAGGTCAGTTCGGCCAATTTGAGAGCCAACACGGCTGTGCGTTGCTGGCCCCGAGAACCGTAAGTACGTAGGTTTACCTCGTGGGTGCCTTGGGTGGAGTTGCCGATCACGAAGTGCATTTCATCCCGATGAGGGCCGATGAGAGTTACCCCTCGCTGGATTTCCTCATTCCGGCGGGCTTCCAGTGCTTTTTGGAAAACACGCATCAATCCCTCTTCCCCTATCTCGGTCGGCGGGCCGTGATACGAAAGGTTCAAGCCCATTTGGTAGCGAGCGCCAGGAGGCGCTGCCGGGTCGAAATTGGGATGGTAGATCAGTCGTAGCCACTCGGCCTGGCCGGTCAGTCTTTGATGGACACGATCGGCATAGGTAGATAGGGTCGCCAACAGTTGGCGGCGTCCATTGGCCACGATAACGCCCTGTTGAGCCAGGACGGACTCGAAGGGGGCCAATTGGTTGGGATCGCCGCCCTCGCTTTGCAAATAGCGGAGGACGGCGTTTCGCTGACGAAGTGCCTGGTTGTATCGTTCTAGAGCAGCACAGTACACCGAATCCACTTGACATAAGGTATCATCCAAATATCGTCGGCGGACGGCCGGGGGACCGGCGACAATCTCGATACTTTGGGGCATGAACAGCACGACGTTCAACCGGCCAGCCAGTTCAGCACGTTGTTTGCGTGCCCGGTCTATGCGGATCGTCTTTTGCATCCGAGAGGAGCCATTCGGTTGCGGCTTGTTCTCCAGGATCACTTCGATCTCCTGTGAACGTCCTCCGCGCACGACCTCGGCCCAGACGCGGGCATAGGGCAACCCTTCGGCGTTGGCTGCCCAGCGAATCAGTTCCCGGTCGAGAGATGTGAGGGGCGAGGAGCCGGTCGCCAGCAGATAGATGGCTTCCAACACGCTGGTCTTGCCTTGCGCATTGTCTCCGTACAGGAGAAGCGGCCGCTCCGGTAGGGCCAGCTCCAGCCGGGCATAATTGCGGAAGTTGGTCAGGCTGAGATAGCGAATGTACATGGCGTTCTATCAATGCTCCCCTTGAGTTAAGGTGGTGAAATCAAAATCCGGCCAAGTAGTTTGCAAAAACAGGACGTTACCGTCATTGGCGGGTAGGTGTTTTGGAGAGCGCGTCGTCAATCTCCTGGAGCATGGATTGTAGTTGTAGACGCAAAGCCTGTAGGCGGGTATCGCCCCATTCGCTTTCCCCACCTATCTTCAGTGCTTGTGTGAGTTTCGTGCTCAAGAAGCGAAATTGTTGGCGCATCTCTTCCCGGCGGTCGCTGCCATGGCCCGCCGCGTTGGATACGGATTTCGTCGAAGCTTTGGATGTATGCTCAGCCTGTTGCTGGATCGCTGTTTCATAAACCTGGATCAATCGAGCGGTCGTCGCGGGGATGGAGAATCGTTGGGCCACACGGATGGCTTCTTGTTGCATTGCCTCCAAACGTGGACGGTCCTCCAACAATGCCAGAACGGCATCGGCGAAGCACCACTCGTTATCCTCATTACCTTCATTGTCCACTAACAGGCCTCCGCCTTCGGCCAGGACATCTACCGGTCCAGGGGCCTTGAGCGCTACGATCGGAGTGCCGGCCGCCATGGATTCGATCAGCACCAGCCCCTGGGTGTCGGTATGCGAGGAGAAGACGAACAAGTCAGCAGCGGCAGCATAATGGGGGACTTCGGTGTGTGGGATCGGGCCGGTGAAGATCACCTGGCGAGCGATATCCAGCTTTTCGGCCAGGCGCTTCAAACCGGATTCATACGGCCCCTTGCCCACGAGCAAAAGGCGGGAGTGGGGGCGCTGAGCGGCAATGTGCACAAAAGCTCTCAAAATGAAGTCCAGGTTTTTTTCCTCCGCCAGTCGCCCCACATATAGCAGTACTTCGGCGTCCTCCAAACCGAGGGCAGAGCGAACACGCTGCGGCTCCAGATGGTGGTATTGATGCAGATCCACCGGCGTCGGCACGACGCTGACCGGTGTGTTCTGTGTGTAGCGACTCAAAATGAATGCCCGGATACTCGATGTAGGGGCAATGACGTGGGTACATTGTTCGATGTAGCGGGTAATGATTTCGTCGGTCACCCAACCGGCCAGTTCCGATACAATCGGGACGTATTGTTGTACGTACTGGTCATAGCGACTATGAAAGGTAAAAACGAGGGGTATCTGTAGGTCCTGGGCAAACGAGTTAGCCATTCCACCCATCACAACGGGGTGATGGGCATGGATGATCTCCGGCCGGATACCCCTAACGGTCGGCTCCATCGCGATCTTGGGTGCCAGGGGGACCGACCAATCGAATTGAACTGGCATATCTATGGCCGGGAAGCGAAAAATGTACGGCTCATCGTCCTCATAATTGGCGTACTCCGGTGCGATGAGATACACCTCGTGCCCGGCCGTCCGTAGCCCCTGGCGGAACATAGAGATGGAGGTCACTACACCGCTGATGGTGGGTTTGTATGTATTGCTGAACATCAAGATCCGCATTTTTCCCCCTGCCTCAAATCACTGTTGGTATCCACACATACTCTCCGGCCACGACCTGTGTGAAAGTATACCATATTCTGGACTTCACGGCTAGGAACAGGGATTTGAAGCAGCATTCGCGCCCTTTGGGTCTTCACCAAAAACGAAAACATTTCCGGCTCTACACGGATTCGAGGGGTAGGGACGAGCCTCCCGCAGGATGAGGACGCCC
>CAZXVB010000272.1:0-4674 GCA_964643875.1 uncultured Anaerolineales bacterium
TAGGGATGCGCGGCTACGGGAGCGATTTTTCGGACAGGCTCTTGGCAAATCCAAATCCAAAGGCGAATCCAAAGGCGAATCCAAAGAGTCAAATCCCTTAATCGAACTCAAGGAGGAAAAACGTGTCGGAGTTGGAGCGACTGGCAGCTGAGATTGCTCAATGTACACGGTGCCTACTTCATAGAGGGCGGACTCACGCTGTGCCGGGAGAAGGCCCTCTGGAAGCCGAGATTATGTTCATTGGAGAAGCGCCGGGCTTCCACGAAGACCAACAAGGACGTCCTTTCGTCGGGGCAGCAGGGAAGTTCCTGGACGAACTTCTTGAAACGATCGGCTTGAAGCGAGATGAGGTTTTCATTGCCAATGTGATCAAGTGCCGTCCGCCTGGCAATCGAGACCCCCTACCTGAAGAGATCGAGGCCTGTAAACCTTTTTTGGACCGGCAGATCGAGATCATTCGCCCCCGCCTGATCGTTACTTTGGGGCGGTTTTCGATGGCGCGGGCATTCCCCAAAGGGCGTATATCTCACCTGCACGGCCAACCTCGAAAGCTCAAGGGAGTTGTGTACTATCCGATGTACCATCCTGCGGCCGCTCTCCATCAACCTAGCCTGCGCCGCACGTTGGAAGAGGATATACAACGCATTCCAGAAATTCTTCAACAATTGGATCAAATTCCTGAATTTGAAGTCCCGGCCGAGGTAGAGCAGCTATCCTTGTTTTAATTGGATCAACGTGGGTTCGTAGGGTAGGCCAGCCTCCCGCAGGTTGAACTCAAAGTCGATTTATGCGCGGATTTGCCTTCAAAAACCGAGTGTTTTGGCATCGAAAAATGGCAACCTGCGGGAGGGTTGCCCACTTTCCAACTGAAATGAAACGCACTCAAGTGATTTTACTAATGGTAGGTGTACAGTGATCGAGTTCATCTCCATCGTCGTGTTGACATTTGCGCTGGCGTTGATTGTGTTAGGTATCGTCACAGTATGGTTGGAACGAGGGCCAGGACGACTCAACGGGATCGTATTGATCGGAGTTGGTCTGCTCATTGGTGTGGGATACGCTTTTTTGGGGAGTCGGTTTTCGTTGGATTTGTTCGATCGGCTGATTGTGCGGGTGGATTTGCCCAAACTTATGGGGCGTGCTTTCACATACACGGCCGGTGTCCTGGCTGGTGTGGGGATGGCTGCCGGTTCGTTCCTCTGGGTGACCGGTCGCTTCCGCCGTCAGACCGAGCAAACAGCCGTTGCCTTCATCGTCGTGGGATTGTTCATTGCGATGATCGCCACGGTGTTTGCAGTAGCGCTCAGTAGGCCGTAGATGAGGTTCTGATAAGCGATCAATAGTCCGATGGGCCATCATTAGAGCGAGATGGAAATTGGTTATTGGCCGACCTACATTCAGGTAATCGTCTCCGGCAGGGATTGTACCTGACAAGGTGGAAGGGGGATCGCGCAATCTGTGCCTGGAGAAAGGCATCATCCTGTCGTCCTGGGACCTGATTCCGGGTTTCATTTTTGTTTTCTGGGTAGTACAGCAAAAGTTACACGTACTTGTCGAGGGAGGAGGAGCGGTGGGGTATCGGTATCGCTGCCGAGACTGTCCAGTCGAAATACGAACCCGCTGCATCACGACGTGCAATCAATCCCCCAGCGTCCGTACAATGATGCTGCGGGCATTCGAGTTGGGAACGGACACACAAGAAATGTGGGATCGGCTGCATATGAATTGCTTGCGAGAGCAAAATGAGCAAAGTCCCCCTACTTCACGGCAGAGCCTGTTGAGCCGTCGTTTGCAAACAGCCCGGTCTATGCGAACGGCTCAGTCTAGAACAGTTCAGTCTACCCCGCAGTCTTCACAGGTCTCTCCGCAACCTTCTGCCTCCACTCCCTCGCCCCCAACAGTTCCGTCCAGATCGCCCGTCGAATCCAGGCTTCAACCGGGGCCTCCATCGTCGTCCCAATCGCCCTCGAGACCCGCGGTCGTCCCGGCCCCATCTCCTCAGCAGCTCATTGAAACCCGTTTTTGCCTACTCCCCGCGCAGGGCTTCCACCGGATCGGGCTGCCGACGGAAGGAGAAATCGTCCTGGGGCGTTTCGACCTGGCTACACGAATTGCCCCGGACGTAGATTTAAGTTATGATGACCGGGATTCGCTAGCAATTTCTCGACGACACGCTCGGATCATTGGACGGAGAGGAATGCACATTATTGAGGATATGGGGAGCACTAATGGGACGTATCTCAACAATGTCAAACTGGGGATTGGGCGGCAAGAGAAGTTGCGGATCGGGGATCGAATTGCATTGGGACATTGTCAGTTTACATATGGTCCCTTGCCAGAAGTTGTCTTTTCCTTACGGAAGCTTCCCCCCGAGGCCCATCTATGGGTCGCTTTTACCGGTCAGTTGTTCCCGTTGCCGGCTTGGGGAGATGTAATTGTTGGGCGGAGTGATGTCACGGTCGGCTTAATTGCTGACATTGACTTAAGTGATGCTGGAGAGGCTGCCCGAGTCGTAGCCCGACGCCATGTCAAGATTGTTGCCCGGGCCGGACGTCATTACGTGGAGGATCTGGGGAGTGCTAACGGGACTCGCCTGAACGGCATTCGTCTACAACTTGGCGAGATCCGGCTCTTGTCGCCAGCCGATCACCTCTGGTTGGGTGGGTGTGTGTTGGCCTACGACTATGATGTAACCTCATAGAGTTGATGCAGCCAGTCTCTTGTGCCTTTCGAAAAATTGTCGGTACGGTCGAAAACCGGCCACAGCGGATTACACGTTTATGTCTACAAGCGAGGAAGTATGATTGGGAAGACTGAAAAGAAGGCTGAAGCTCAATCCGTACAACCGCCTGCCAGGATCGTGTGGGACACAGACGGCAAAGAGATGATCTATATCCCAGCCGGCGAGTTCATTATGGGGAGTGAGGAGGGGATGGAAAACGAACGGCCGGAACATATGGTATATGTGGACGCGTTCTACATAGACCGATATCCGGTGACAATTGCAGAGTACAAACATTTTGTTGATACCACCGGCCGCCCTGTGCCCTGTTACCATGTCGAATGGGCCGACCTCTCCAAATACAATTGGGACCCCGATACCCGGCTGCCGCCTCCCGGTCAGGAAGACCATCCGGTCGTCCTGGTGACCTGGGACGATGCACGCGCCTATGCTGCTTGGGCCGGTAAACGGCTGCTCTCGGAAGCAGAGTGGGAACGGGCCGCTCGATTCACCGATGGTCGTAGGTGGCCTTGGGGAAATGATTTCGTTCTGGGGCGTTGTAACACGCAGGAGAGCGGCGTCGGCGGAACCACGCCGGTGGGGCTGTATTCTCCGATTGGCGATAGTGTCGAGGGGGTAGGGGATATGGTGGGTAATGTATGGGAGTGGACCAGCAGCCTTTTCCGTCCCTACCCTTATGATGCCAACGATGGCCGGGAAAGTCTCCACGCCAATGGGTGGCGCGTATTGCGAGGCGGTTCGTGGATGAACGATCTGGACCGGGCACGTTGCACTGCCAGACTGGATGGTGATTTCCTGTTCTTCAGTAATGTGGGATTTCGCTGTGCTGTATCGGCAAAAGTGGCCCTGGACAAGTTGCGAGACCAGGGAGATTAGAACGAGAAATATCCACAGCCCTATAGGCTCTCAGGGCTGTGGATATGTTTGGGAAAGCTGGTCTGGTAACTGTCTTACCGTTGGTCTTCCAGCCAGCGATAAGCCAGGTAGCCGGAAATAGCACCGAAGAGCAGGTTCTGCGCTGGCCAGATGCAACACCATACTCCTAACGTCGCGACGGATAGCGTCAAACCGATGATCCAGTCCAGTAACCAATAACCCACCAGCAACAGAATCCCCATAGCCGGCCGGCCGGCATAGATCCATCCGACCCCCAGGAATCCAAAGAATCCACCGCCGATTTCCAAAACCAACGCTACGAATGGGTCTCGCGCCCTTCTCATTGAGATATCCTCCGTTTTAGTTCCGGCCCAATGGCCGGGTAGATGAAATTGTCGCCCTGATAAACCCGGTAAGCGGCATAGACTCCATAGCCGGCCCATACCAGGGGGGCTACGGCGATGATCCCGGTGCCGGTCGCTGTGATCAACAATGCCAGGGGCATCAGCAATAAGCCAATCAGGATAATCGAGAGCCCCCCACTGATCCCCCAGGCCACGACGATGAGGGTCGTCAGGAGAGCAATCAGTGCTCCGTATGCCAGGATGCCGGCGATCTGGTATACACAGGATTGGAGGGCGTGAAATGCCACGAAGTGCGATTTTTCTCGATACCCCCAATACATCGCTAACGCAATGGCTGGTCCAATCAGAATGCCTACCCCGCCGGCTGTACTCAACACGAGGGTAATCAATACAGTAGCATGTGCCAATGCCGCCAACGTCCAATTTTTCTCGGCAATTGCCGATTGTGGAGAAGCGTTTACTCCATCACCTTCGCTCTGTTCATAATGAGGTGTCTCTTGCCCCACGATGTCCTCCTTGGTGAACGGTGAACGGTGAACCGCCAGTGTGCCCATCAAAATCTATTATCAATACGTAGTGGAAGTGGAGGAGTTGCAGGATAGGGGCTGGCTTGCTCTTGCTCAGTTGTCTATTGACATCTTGCAAATAGAATGTTATACTCTGCGCCGAAAAACTATGACCGGTTTCCCG
>CAZXVB010000273.1:0-4648 GCA_964643875.1 uncultured Anaerolineales bacterium
GCCCCCAAACCGCTTCTGAACCTGCGGGAGGGTCAAAATGTCGGGTAGTGAGCAGAAGCGAATAAGTAGGCAGGCGGGCTGACGATCCGTCCGCCTACAGAGGTGCAAATAGCCGATGGCCAACACGAAAATTCTCTACGTAGAAGACGACCCTGCCAGCGAAATCCTGGTGCGACGCATCCTGACCAGCGAGGGATTCGAAGTCATCCATGCAGCCGATGGACTGAGCGCTATCGAAATGGCCCGAAATGAGCATCCCGACCTGATCCTGATGGACATCAACATCAGTGGTCTCGACGGATACGAAGTCACGACCCGCCTCCGCTCCATCGAAGAACTGGAAAACACCCCAATCGTGGCCGTCACGGCTGCTACCCTCCGTGGGGATCGAGAGCGCGCACTAATTGCCGGCTGTAGCGGATACATCTCCAAGCCAATCGACGTGGATCGCTTTCCCGATCAGGTACGATCTTTTCTGGCCGGCACCACTGAGGAAATCGAATCGGTCGAACAGAAAGCTGAATACCTGGTGGAATATAGCCAACGTCTGGTTGACCGGCTAGAGGCCAAGATCCGCGAATTGGAAAAAAGCAACGCTGAACTACAAAAATTGGACCAGATGAAAACAGATTTCATCATTATCGCCGGCCATGAACTCCGCACACCGCTTACAGCCATTTACGGATACGCGCAGATTTTACAAAACAATCCAGACATCCCCGGCTCGTCCGACCAACCCGGCTCCCCTCGATTCATCATCGAAAAGATGACCGAGGCCACATGGCGGCTCAACCAGGTCGTTGGAGACATCCTCAACGTCTCCCTGATCGACGCGAACAAACTTGACCTTTCAATAGGGCCTGTTTTCATCAAAACATTGATCCAACAAGCGCTAGACGACATTCAGAAAAGCAAACACCATCGCCAAGTCGAGTTTGTTGTCGAGGGTATCACGGATCTACCGATGATCTTTGGGGATGGACAGCGGCTCTACCAGGCCCTGTGGAATATCATCAGCAACGCAGTCAAATATACACCAGATGGGGGTAAGGTTTTCATTACCGGCCAACAATACGATGACGCCATCCAGGTCACCGTCCGGGACACCGGCATCGGTATCGCACCAGAAGACCAGGAACACATCTTCGACCGTTTTTATATCCTTCACGATCCCAGGCTACATCGCTCCAGCAAAACCGCATTCAAAGGTGGTGGTCTGGGCGTGGGGTTGACCGTCGCACGAGGAATTATCGAAGGGCATGGAGGACGCATTTGGGTCGAAAGTGAGGGGTACGACGAACAACGATTGCCGGGGAGCACATTCCATCTCCTTCTACCTATCCATCCCCCGGAAGATGAAGAAGACGAAAGTGAGTCAGATTGACCAACTGAAGAATTTCACATCATCGGATGAGAAGCGAGCATCGCTCACGGATCAACCCGTATTGACTATCTGTATCGAATAGCAACCCTCCTGGTAACTTGTATACTGGACTTGAACCTTAACAGCCTCGAATAGCCTTGCCAACTGGCATCAGGGATGGTATGCTATCTCCTGGGAGGGCAAGGTGCGAGCTTACCAAATGTAACTGAGGAGCTTTGGCTGCCTCTGTGAGTAGATTGCTCACCTCCCTGCCCAGGAGACCCGATTAGGAACATTGGGGAGAGCACGTATAGCTCTGCCCCTGATCAAGGACAAGTCTGGGTTAGCATACCGTCCCTGGCCCTGGGCGCTGAGTCGCACCGTTGTCCGACCACAGAGAAACCCAAGACAGAGAGAAGGAGGTCGAGATGTACATTCTGGGCATTGATCTGGCAGTGACGGCTGAACACCAGGCAATCCTGGCCGATGAGCGCGGCCGGTTCATCGGCAATATCCTCAAGTTCAGAACCACCCAGGCCGACCTGGAGCGGATATACGCCACAGCCCGGCGCAGGATGAAAGCAGACGAGGAACTGGTGGTCGTCCTGGAAGCCACTGACATCGTCTGGTATCCTGTGGCCATCTACTTCCATCAGCGCGAAGCGACTGTCTACCTGGTCAATCCGCGCATGGCAGCCGACCTGGGCCGCTTTCTACCGACATCACGCCAAGAGCGACCGTCTGTCGGCCAGAACCCTGGCCCGTTTGCCGGTGGTCAATCCCGATGGCCTGTATCCCTGGGTTTGGTCGGGACCAGATTACCTGGCTCTTCAGCGGGGCTGCAAGGAACTGGAACGCTTGACCGAGCAGGCCAGCGCCATCCAGAACCGCTTGCGGTCCACCGATCACCTGGGCTGGCCGGGCCTCCATCAGCGTGTCTTTGCCGACCCTTTCAGTCCGGCGGCGCGCTGGTTTCGCAACCATTGCTACGACCCGCGACGGGTGGTCGAAGCCGGAGTATCCGGTCTGCAGCAGGCCTGGCGAGCGGCGGAGACCTACAATGGCGACGAGGAGTGGATCGAGCCATTGCTAACCCTGGCTCACGAAGTCCTGTCGCTGTACGGCGCACAGGGCCGTTACCTGGATTATCGGGCGCTGGCCGACGAGGTACAGCGGGAACAGCGCCGCCTGGCCGCACTGGAAGCCGAGGCCCGCTTCGTGCGCCTTCAGGTGACGCGACCCTGTTATCGCCAACTTCATCCCAGTCGCAATCTGGAGACGATCAAAGGGGTCGGTCAGGATGGGGCAGCCGTCTACACCGCCTTTATTGCTGTCCCGGACCGCTTCGCCACCAACCGGGCCTTCCGCGGCTGGCACGGTCTGGTGCCCCGCAGCAATCAGAGCGGAGAACGGGAGGCCAAGGGGTTGCGCATCAGTCAGGCCGGGCCTGACCTGATCAAGAAGTACGCTTTCCTTGGCGCCGAGTCTGCCCGCCAGTGGGACCCGCAGATCGCGGCCATCTACCACGACCAGATGTTGAACAAAGGCAAACATCACACCCAGGCAGTGTGCGCCTGCGCTACTCATCTACTCGACCGCATCCGGGTCATTCTGAGCGAGGATCGCCCTTACGAACTGCGGGATGTGGATGGGACGCCGGTGACGACTGAGGAGGCGCGGGCGATCATCGCCGAGCGCTACACTGTGCCGGACGAGGTGCGACGGCGCAGCACCCGCCGTGCTCGGCGGGAACGCGCCGAACGACGGGCGGAGCGCAAAGAGAAAAAGAGAAGTCGCTCCAGGTAGGTAAGAGGCTGACCGACGGTCATCTCAGACTGGAGACAACTTCCCCTCGCTCCGTGAGAGCGTTATAGCACATCGCGGGGCGAGTTGTCAAGCCCGGTCGAAAGCTTGTTCAGACCAGGGTTAGGCCACGTGCGGCTTGTACCCGGAACTGGGGCTCAGGGACTATTCGTAGGATCTTAAGGTTCAACCGCTTGACACGGTTTAGAATATCTACTCAGGCCAGCGGTTGAAACCGCGCCTGAGGAGCTAAAGCTGGCTATCCACCTGCGTGGACAGGCGCGTCCAGGCAAGTGGACGCTCGGCTACAAGCCCTCCGGATGCGATTTCAATCGCTAAAGAAGTAGCCTGAGCAGTTACCTCAGAACATACTTCGAACGTTACCGGTATGGCATCGCCACCCCAGAAGGATGGTTGGAGGCAGTAGGGGAAGTCACAGGGGATGAATACCAACCGCTCTATCACCGCTGGTTTGACGATTGAATGTCACCAATATAAAGAAAAGAGCAGCGGCTTGATGCCACTGCTCACAATCGCCCCGCGCCTCTCCCGCCCAAATCGCCTCTTGTGACGGCTGCCCCGTCTGACCTCGCTCTCCTCTAACCCAATTGTGAGATGCACTTGTTGGAAGCGATGCCGGGCCGCTACGGAGCGGTTTGCCCCTCTCAAATTCACCTTTATTGTACGCGATACTCTGCCAGATGTCAATACCCGAAACCTTAAAATTTACTCCTCCCCATCCTGGTGGCTTGTCCCCGGTTTCAACCCCCCAAGTTCCCGTATAATCTGGCGCAGGCCAGCCAGGTACCCAGACCACTTCATGACCGGCGAGACGACATTGTGGCTGACAAAGCGAGTAGTTCCCCGGACAGTGGCCACTGTGTCGTCAATGGCTTCCAGCATAGGCCGGATCTCATCTCGCAGCAACACAATCAACGATTGCATTTGCAGCATCAGAATGATCAACAGAACACCGATGATGAGGCTCTCGAAAGCTACGAAAATGATAGCCGCATCCCGTATAATGCTGACAACGACTTCTCCTGGAGTAGGACCAACACCGGATATGGCTGCCTGATACGCTCCCGCAGACAGGAAAATCAACGCAGCGATCACACCCACCAGGAACAGCGCCACAACGACGATGCCGATTGTGAATAAACGACGAGCACGCACCTCAGCAGGGGACAGAGGCGTGGCAGAGGATGGTGCAACAGAGGAAGCAGCGGCGGCTCCCTCATCGGCCACTTGATTTGGTGAACCCGATTGCTCCAAAAGCGATTGTGAGGAATTGTTTTCTACCATCCTTGCTCCGGTGTTCCAGTATTCAAATGACTTCAATTACCGCCGAGCATACAAGTATGCTCACTTAACAAACAGCCCCGCCCAACCGATGGCAAGGCTACCGATATGTTTTATGATCCATCGGATATAACCATTATAGCACGGAATCAAATGGCATACAAATAGTGCAACAGTAAA
>CAZXVB010000274.1:0-4618 GCA_964643875.1 uncultured Anaerolineales bacterium
GGCGCGGGGTATACGTGCAGTTGGCGTGATCTTCAAACCTGCGGGAGGGTTACCGCTGAAAGCTAACTCCTTGCTTCCACCAACGCTTTGAGGTTCTCTAAACTACGCTGAATCATCTTACGAGTGGCCGACCGTCGTCCCAGGTTATCCAGCAAACGGCCAATGAGACCACGCGGACGATACTCCCACAACAACGTGAACCTGGTCTTTCCCCCGCCAATCGAAGAGAATCGCCATGTCTCGCTCCCAGAAGCGAAGGGACTGCTGGGAGCCGCATCCAGCACCTGCAGCGTTGAGTTTTGGGGAAAATGAAACTCCACGTACTCTGCGTCCCACGTGAAGGCAAATTCGCCCCCTTGAGCTGCGTCAATCCGCACCAATGTCCCTTGTCGCACCGGGGCCGGGGAAAGCATCTCCATCGCCATCACCCGCTCATCCCACAAGGAGCGTTTGGCAACATCGTGACAGAAGTAGAATAGTGTAGCGGGAACAACAGCGATCTCTATCTGAGCTTCGATACGGGGCATCCGATCTCCTTCAAGCGACCTTCAGTACATTGTGTGTCAGGTTTCGTCTGATTTCAAGCCTGGCTTCAACACGGGCAACAACTCCGACAGGCGTTTCACCCGCTCCTGATAGAACACGAACAAGCCCGCTGTCAATCCAGTAGCCACACAAGCATTCCCTATGACACCAACCAATAAAGCCCACGAGTCTTCTGTCGGCAACGACCAGATCAACTTCAGCCCATGGTAAATCAACATACTTAGCAAGAGCAGGCCGACGACCGAGGGAAACTGCGTTTGGATCAACACAAAGCTTTCCCATGTTGCCCGGAAAAGCCCCCGTCCCCCCACCAACACACCAGGGATGACAAAAAGCAAATGTAAAGCGATGTATATCAGTGTGACCACGGTCAACAACCAGGCAATCGCGCCCACCGTTGGGGAGAAAAGCGTCAACACACCGATCAAAAGCAGCCAAAGCGGAAACACAACCAGGCCGATGAACAAAAATCCACCCAGGAACAGAAATAGGCTCGTCAGTTTGAAAAGCCCTGTTCTCTTCGATTGCACCGGTGTCTCCTCCTGAATGGTGCGCACCGTCCTGGCCAACCAAACGAGGTATATCACACCCAGGCACAGGCCAAGCGACAATATCCCCCCGGCCAACAACAAAGCGGGAAATCCCGCTTTCAACGATGCAACGTAAGCCGTCCCTAGCGGAGAGGCTGCATCCAAAGGAGAGTGAACAAGCAGAGTGGGCACTTGAAGCAATGGCAAGATGCTCAGCAAAGAAAACAGGTTGAAGTGCCCAGCAAACTGTCGTAAAGCCTCCATCCCCTCCATCGCCTGGCGAACGGTCTCCAGGTCCATTCCAGGGTACGATGTGTTCATTAAGGCGCTCATTTGCTCTACCAGGGGCAAAATGGAAAAGCGAGGTCCCCACCACAGCCATAGATCAATGCCGATGGGCAATAGGATCACGCCCCAATGGCGGCCCACGATCTCAAAGCCGACTTTCAAACTGTCCACTACCCCCAACGAGTCGCGGGGCGATAAATTTGACTCCTCTCGTGCTCCGTGCATCTCCCCTCCTTACGGAGACGATTTAGCCGCCTTCAGCAGGCGACTCACCAACTGACTTCCCAGAATTGCCAATCCATCAGTAGGCATATAGCAGGCGGCCGTATCCTCGAATAGCACACGTGCCTGTGGCGGGAATCCATCTTCCTCATCCCCGTCCCAATAGATGACAGCCATGTGAATGCGAGGTAGCACCGTGAAGGCATACCCGGCATCTCCGATGTCCAATGGTCGGCCTTCCATCTTCGCGCCCACCGCTTCTGCCGCCCGCCGGAATGTCGCAATGCCACCGGGCAACTCCCGCACCAACCGCCCACCGGAATACCCATCGAAGGCATGGACGTAGAACATCCCGTTGGGCAATTCACGGAACCCGATCCAGCGACTGGAAGGCGTCGTACCGTCAGCCATCACCAAATACGTCAGGATCAGACTTTGAAAAAAAGAGGGAGCCTCCCGCTCGTCGCCGGCCCACCGCACGGAAAAATCCGTCGCAGAGACGACATACTCCTGACCCAGCAGTGCCAGCCGATAGTTTCCGTCTGTATCCTGAATACACCCGGAGCGCAACACCAGCTTGGCCGGCGTCACCTGTTTCAATGTCTCTCTGGCCTCGGCAACCACCGGCGCCAGTTTATCGTACCACTGTTGTATCTGAGATGTCGGCTTGCTATTCTGCAGCATATGTGACATCTTTCATCAATTGCAAGAACTCTATCCACTCTTCTCGAAAAAAGTGCACCGTGACGAATCCCAGCTCTAGATGGTACGTTGTCTCGGCGTCCGGTTCCTCGGCCTGCCAAAGGCTGAAGTTTTCGCTTTCGGCCAGGATCACAATCGTTGGCTCATCCATATTCGACTCCTTTCAGATAAGCGACCGTGATGGTCACCCTTACGTGTGACGCAGGCGGGTGAGCAGGTGCATCAATTCCGGCGGCAGCGGAGCCTTGAACTGGACTTCCTCACCGCTTGCCGGGTGAATGAATCGCAACCCGGCCGCGTGCAAAAAGTGCCGGCTGCCCAGCAATGAAGAACGACGGCGATACCCATACACCGTATCCCCAACAACTGGATAGCCTAGCCACGCCAGGTGCACCCGTACCTGATGCGTCCTTCCGGTGTGAGGGCGCACCTCCAACAATGTGTAATGATCGAAATATTCGATGGCCCGATACATTGTACGGGCAGGGCGACCACTGCGCACGACCGCCATTTGCTTGCGCTGCCGCTTGTTCCGTCCGATGGGCGCCTCGATGATCCCCTCTCGTGGAGAAACCCGTCCCTCGACCAACGCCAAATACGTCTTGGCTACTTGCCGTCGCTTGAATTGTCGCTGAAGAGCAATGCGGGTCGGCTCGTCCTTGGCTACAATGATCAGCCCCGATGTGTCCTTGTCCAGCCGATGGACGATCCCGGCCCGTTCTACTCCCCCCACGTTGACCGTCTGCGGACAGTAGGCCAAAACCGCATTCACCAACGTACCACTGGAATGGCCCAGAGCCGGATGCACGACCATCCCGGCCGGCTTGTTCAGCACGAGTAACCACGCATCCTCGTGTACGATGTCCAGGGGGATATTCTCCGGCAAGACGACCTCTGGCGTCTCATCAGGGAGGCGCACAGCGATCAAATCCCCCGGTCGCACCCGATAGCCCGGCTTGCTGATGGCATCGTTGATCGTGGCGTTACCCGATTTGATCAATCGCTGCACGAGCGACCGACTCATGTCTGGCAGGCGCTCTGCCAACAAACGGTCGAACCGTTCGTTGGCCATTCCTTCGTCGGCCGCAAATGTCACCACGTTGCCTTGCTTATTCATCCATCACGTCCCCAGACACCGAGCTACAGCCTTCAACAAAAACGAGGCTCCCCGATCTTCCCCTACAGCCTTCGCATAGGGGATAGCGAGCCTCGCCGATCATACAAACTCCCATCGTCATCGAATGGCAATCAATGCGAATGCCAATCAGGCAAATCCTTGTTCAGCACTCTTTCACGTTGCACATCTGCCTCTGCATTGGCGGGTCTCGGCACGCTTCGTTCGGAGCACTCTTCCCACAGCATCAACAACACCAAGAACGAGACGCCGGTCACAATGGCCGCATCCGCCAAGTTGAAGATCGGCCAATCCTGCAAAGGCCAAAAGTTCAAATCTATGAAATCTCGCACCGCCCCCCCCAGCCGCACCCGGTCGGCCAGGTTACCAAGCGCTCCTCCTAATTGAAATCCCAGGGCGATACGCATCAACCACATCTCGTCGCCTGAAAGGTGCCAATAGTACAGCAAAATCACGAGGACAACAATGGCCACTACCGATATAAAGAACTCCCCTACCCCAGGGAACAACCCAAACGCCACGCCCGTGTTCGTCACATACGTAACCCGGATAATCTTCGACAAAATCGGCAAAATGTCCCCAGATTGTCCCACGTCCAATCGCGCAGCAACTAAATGCTTGCTCAGTTGATCAAGCGCCGCCACGAACAACGCAATGACTGCCAGACCCGCCATACTGCGCACACGATGGTTCGATTTCAAGAACCCTCTACCCCCCCCGACCATGCTGTTCGCTACGGGACTGACACTCCATACAATACCGCGCGTGTGGCAAGACTTCCAACCGGGCGCGATCGATCCGCCCTCCGCAGGCTTCACACAAGCCATACGTCCCATTTTCAAACTTGGACAACGCCCGTTCAACTTCTTCCAACGTAGAGAGGACATTCCGGCGGAGGGCAACGTCTACCGCCTGATCGAAAGCTTCCGTGGCATCATCGGCCATATGGTTGCCGTACCCTACACTTTCATATTCCACACTCGCATCCAAACAGACCAGTTGATCTTGCAGCTTAGCCTGTTCTTCCAACAGACTTTGCCTGACTTTTTCGTATGAGAAAGACATCGTCACCTCCAAACCCGCCTCCTTGCATTCAAGGCATGTGCCATTCTACCCTACTCGGATGGATTTGGCAAGAATTTGATGGGTGTGTTTCAAATGAGTTGGAGACCCTCCCGCAGGTTGAACTCAAAGT
>CAZXVB010000275.1:0-4618 GCA_964643875.1 uncultured Anaerolineales bacterium
GGACAATGGCACGGCCCCACGCCCCACCCATCAGTGATACTTCCACCTCTACGGTTGGATTCCCACGGGAATCCAGAACTTCTCGCGCCACAATCAGATCTATGTCGGTTTCGATCATTGCTATCTCCTTATCATATTAGAAAATGGGCAACCCTCCCGCAGGTTACCATTTTCGATGCCAAAACACTCGGTTTTTGAAGGCAAATCCGCCACAAATAGACTTCGAGTTCAACCTGCGGGAGGGTCTCCAACTCAGTCGAAACACACCTTAACCATAATTTGTTACTACTACTCAGGTTGCCCGACACAGCGATTGAAATCGCCTACGTTAAACCCAGAGCCGCATAGAAACGCTGAAAGTCGAAATGCTCAGCCATCAACTTTTCGAATTGCTCCAGCTTGGTCGTCTGGCCCAAACGGGTCTTGCCAAACACTTGCTCGATGGCCTCCACGGTCTCCATCGTATTTTCGCGCACCAGGAGAATCGGAACGCCATTCTCCTCAGCCCGCCGGAGCACATCGGGCATCGGATGCAACATTCCGGTCAGGATCAAACAGTTGGTCGTCGCCGTCTCCAATGCCACCAGTTGAATGTCGGCCCGATCACCGCCCGTGATGATCGCCTTCGTGCCGGGAATACGGCGGACGCGGGGCAACATCTGTTCGACACTCATCGCCCCAACGACCAATTGTTCGATCAGCATATCCTGCTTCTCTGGGTGTACCAGAAACTCCCCCTTGAGCACATCGGCCAGTTCTCCAATACTGATGGCTTGCAAATTTTCCTGGAGCGGCAATGTACCAAAAATTGTAATGCCCTGCTTTTCCAGACAAGGATTGCAAACCTGTTCTGCCAGTTTATACTCACGCGAGGGGACGGCGTTGATCAGTATGCCTAACAGATGCTCCTGGAGCACTATCTTGGCCGCCACACAGTCATCTCCCTGGCTGACCCGATTCTGGTAACGCACGATGACCAAGGCCGGGATATCGAATGCCTCGGTTACCATCGCGGGGCCTAGCTTGAGGCTCACGCCTTCCCGCAGGGAGCCACTTCCCTCCAGGAGCATCACGTCCTTGTCGGCCGAGACCTTTTCGTAAGCGGCCTTAGCTTCCGCCAGCAAGTCGCGTTCGGCACAACCACAGCGCATCTCGCGCGCCAGTTGAGGGGTCAACACGACGCCGACCAATTCTTCGGGGCTTTCTTTCAACCCCAAAGTCCGTCTGACGAAATCGGCGTCTTCATCCAGGGCTTTGCCTGGCGTTGGCTCCCAAGGTTGCGTGGATAGGGGCTTGAAATATCCCACCCGATATCCATCCTGTTGAAGCTGTCGTCCTAACGCCAGGCAAATTGCTGTCTTGCCTGAGAAGTGGCGGGTCGAGGTGATGTATACAGCCTTCATATTTCACTCCTTATTGTTTCCCTCTTGTAGAGGATAATACCAGACGCATATCAATCGCGATAGCTCCCCGGCCTTCATCGAAGACGATCAAAGGGTTAATGTCCAATTCCACGATTTCTGGGAAATCGGTGACCAACTGGCTGATCTTCATCAGTGCGTCCACCATCGCTTCGTGATCGGCAGGGGGCTGTCCCCGTACTCCTTCTAGCAATGGGTAGGCCCGAATTTCGCGGATCATCTCGCTCGCCTCTTCCCGGCTAAAAGGAGCCACCCGAAAAGCGACATCCTTGAGAGCTTCGACGTAGATACCCCCCAGGCCGAACGCGACCAGAGGCCCAAACTGGGGGTCACGACTCATCCCCAACAACACTTCCCGCCCACCAGTCACCATCTGTTGGACCTGACATCCCCAGATACGGGCATCAGGTACATAGCGGGTTGCCCGGTACGTGATTAGGTCGAAAGCGTCACGTACATCATCGGGGGTGCGTAGCCCGACTTTGACGCCGCCAACATCGGTCTTATGCAGGATGTCCGGCGAAGCGATCTTCATCACAACTGGGTAGCCGATCTCCTCGGCGATCTCGATGGCCTCCTCCGCCGTCTCGGCCAGACGAGATTTGGGGATGTTGAACCCATAGCACTCCAATACAGACCAGGCTTCGGCATCCCCAATCGAGACCCGCCCCTCAGCACGAACTCGGTCGAACAGTTCTTGTACACTCGGAATGCAGGCGTGGGTTCGTGGAGGCTCAAAGAGCGGTCGCTGTTGTTCACGCCGATATGTGCTCATCGCCGCCAGGGCCTGAGCAGCCCGTTCAGGGAATGGGTAATTCGGCACCCCGTACTGTCTCAGGATGTCAATTCCTACACGGATGCGTTCTTCTCCCATAAAGCAGCCCAACACCGGCTTGGTAGATTTTTGGGCCATGCGACCGACGGCATGGGCTGTTGCTTCGATCTCCGTCATCGCCTGCGGGGTCAGGATCACGATCAAACCATCCACATTGGGGTCTTGCAATACCAGTTCGATGGCCTGTTCGTATCGGTCGGCCATAGCGTCTCCCAGTACGTCCACCGGATTGGCTGCACTGGCAGCGCCTGGCAGGTAATCGGTCAGCGCCCGCGTCGTCTCCGGTGTGAGGCGCGGGATACGCAAACCGGCGTGTTCCAGGGCGTCGGTCGCCAAGATACCCGGCCCGCCAGCGTTTGTGACGATGCCGATCCGATCTCCGGCCAGGAGTGGCTGGTAGGCAAAGGCACGGGCGTAGTCAAAAAGAGACTCCATCGAGGTAGCGCGGATAATGCCGGCCTGTCGAAAGGCAGCCTTGTAAGCCGCTTCGGAGCCGGCCAGACTGCCGGTATGAGAGGAAACAGCCCGTGAACCGGCGGCGGTCACACCGGATTTGATGGCCACGACTGGTTTCTTGCGGGTAACCCGGCGGGCCACCTGGATGAATTTCTGCCCATCCGGCACGCCCTCCACATAGATCAAGATCACTCGTGAGGCCGGGTCGTCTTCCCAGGCCTCTAACAGGTCAATCTCGCTGACGTCTGCTTTGTTGCCCAGACTGACGAATTTGGAGAACCCAATGCTCCCGGCCATCGCAATGTCCAGCACCGCTGTCCCCAGAGCACCGGATTGTGACATGAAAGCAATCGGCCCGCTGGGGGGCATACCGGCCGCGAAAGAGGCATTCAGAGGGGTGTCGGTGTCAATCACGCCCAGACAGTTTGGCCCGATCAGGCGTAGCCCGTACCGTTGGCTGATCTCGATCAATTCTCGCTCACGGTCGAGGCCCTCCCGGCCAGCCTCCCGGAACCCCGCACTGATGACAACAACGGATGACACGCCCTTTTGCCCACACTGTTCCAGAACAGCCGGGACATACGAGTACGGAATCACAATCACCGCCAAGTCCACCGGATCGGGGATATCCAGTATGGAGGGGTAAGCCTGTAGTCCGAGGATACGATCGGCCTTGGGATTGACCGGATAGAGCGCACCGGGGAATCCACCATTCTTGAGGTTGTATACGACGGCGTACCCCAGCTTCTCCGGATCACGAGAGGCACCAATGATGGCTACAGATTGTGGTTGGAAGAAAGATTCTAACATAAGCTCCTCACGGTATGATGATTATGTTGGGACTCGATTGATACTCTTGCCCAACATTGGACGCAATCAATGATACACCTAAAATAGGGTTTGTGCAAGGTTTTCACTACCCGACATATTGACCGGGAGCCTTCAGCAGGTTTGAACATCAAAACCTGCAAGAGGCCAAAATGTCGGGTAGTGAGTGCAAGATTGCCCCTTGGCCCATCTGTACAAACCGCCATCTTTGGGTATAATCAATACTTGAGAATTTCGGTGGTGGGGCAGCTTTTCGCTGCTGACAGGCCAGAAAGCCCACCCCACAGTTTAGTTTTCCCAAGTGATAATGAGTTTCGTGATTCCGCACCTCGATTATGTCATCTTCGACCTGGATAATACGCTCTATCCACCGACCAGTGGTTTGATGCAAGAGATTGGTCGCCGCATTCAGTTGTGGGTTCAACACTATCTCGGTCTGAATTGGGAAGAAACACAGACGATACGACGAGAGTATCTCCTCCGCTATGGCACGACCCTGGGCGGTTTGATAGCTGAACATGGGTTGGAAGATGTGCAAGCATACCTCCATTTCGTACATGACATCACCATCGAGGATTACCTGGCCCCCGACCCCCTTCTGGCGGAAATGCTTGCACGGATGCCCGTGCGAAAAGCGATCTACACCAACGCCACCCGCCAATACGCCTTGCGCGTCCTCCGTGCCCTGTGTGTGAGGGATCTTTTCGATGCGGTGATTGGAATAGAGGAAGTGGGGCTGCAGAACAAGGTGTGCCGAGGCGCGTATGAGCACGTACTGGAACACCTGCATACCACCGGGCCTCGGTGCGTCATGGTGGAAGACACCATAAACAACCTGAAGCAGGCCAGGCACGTAGGGATGACGACGATCCTTGTGCAACAAGAGGAGAAACCACTCTCCTCTTTCGTGAATTTTGCCGTTACGAGCGTGTTGGAAGTAGGCCCAGTGGTGCAAGCGCTACTGAATGATCGCCAAAAGCAAGCTGATCGGTAACCCTCCCGCAGGTTTGAAATTACGTCAGTACAGGCGCGGTTTCAACCGCCAGGTGAGCAGTTACCTCCGAGGAAGATAAGCATA
>CAZXVB010000276.1:0-4603 GCA_964643875.1 uncultured Anaerolineales bacterium
TGCCCCGTGCAACCCACACCCGCACCCCCCGTGAAGTCCACGGCTTCCGAGGGCGGACGCAGGAGATCCGCCGGTTGATTGGCCGCGCACTCCGTGTGGCCGTGGACCTGAATCTGGTGGGGGAACGAACGTTGATCGTGGATTGCGATGTGCTGCAAGCAGACGGCGGGACCCGTTGCGCAGCCATCACCGGTGGGTACGTAGCGGTGGCGTTAGCGATGCGCCGCTTGCAAGCGCAGGGAGTAGTGCCTGTCCAGGCCCTCCGCTCGCCTGTAGCCGCGATCAGTGTGGGGCTGTTGAACGGTCTCCCACTTCTCGATCTATCCTATGCCGAGGATCGCATTGCCGGTGTGGACCTCAATGTGGTGATGGACGCCGCCGGCGCATTGATCGAAATCCAGGGCACGGCTGAACGGACACCCTTTTCGCGTACCCTGCTCGACGACATGCTGGATTTGGCTGCCCAGGGGATCACTCGTTTGATTCAGGCTCAGCGCGAGGCGCTGGATAAGCGGTGAGCGGCATGGGTTTCAGCTCCAGACAGCGTGTGGCGATCTTTCTGATGATTGTCCTGGCCGTCGCCGCGCTGGCGATGGTATCTGGATTCATCGTCACCTCCCTCCAATACAGCAACCCCGTATCTCTGACCGAGACGATTGTTGATGTTGTAGGCGCTACACCCTCCAATGTACCGCTCTCGCCCTCGCCGGTTCCTACGACTTCTCCGGAGGCCGATTCTGGTTCCCCCACACCTCCTATCGGTATCTGGTCGCAGGTACAGGCGGCCCGTCTCTTTGATCAGATCGCGTATCAGGTAGAGTCGCTCCGGGGCCTTTCCCCCCGGACAGAAGTCCCCTTGAGCTTTTTGTCCGCCGGGGATATGACGTTACTTTGGCAACGATACCATCGGGAGCATAACACCCTGGAACAATTGTTGGCATTTCACGAATTGGATTTGTTGCCCGCTGTTCCAGGCCGCTTCCGAGTGCACCCGGCTGCCGGGGTCTACATCGTGGATCAAGGGCAAATGTTCGTGGAGATGAATTCCCAGGAGGATAGCCTGGACGATCAATCTCTGTTGGCCTATGCCTATGCCCACGCTCTGCAGGATCAGCACTTCGACCTGGAGGCCATAGACTTACGCGCCACGACGACGGATGCCACATTGGCCGGGCGGGCGTTGATCGAGGGGGACGCGATGGTTTTGACGGCCCTCTATCGGTACGGCACGTTCTCCCAAACGGATTGGGAGGCGTTGACTGACTTGATCGTGCAAGCGGAAGAGCCGGAATACGACCAGGCGTTGGAGGAGGCCATCGTCTGGAGGCGATTGAAGCGCTTTCCGTATTGGGAGGGCCGACTCTTTGCCCAGACTTTGTTCGAATCCGGCGGATGGGAAGCGGTGAACATGGCCTACGTGATCCCACCGCGCTCCACTACTCAGATTTTGCATCCAGACCAGTATTTGACGGTGACGATGGGGACGGGGACGGGACCGGGACCGGATTTTCCTATTCAGGTCATCGTCCCAGACCTGGGAGAGACGTTGGGCGATGGCTGGGCACGCCAATTACACGACACATTGGGAGAGTTGTCCATCGGCTTGTATCTCAGCGCCCAGTTGCCGGAAGAAGTCGCCTGGCAGGCAGCAGAGGGATGGAACGGCGACACAATGGTCATCTGGGGGAAGGGAGACAGCGTCCGGTCGGGAGAAGGAGAGAGCGTAGTCGGCGAACGTCTGATCGTCTGGCGCACCATCTGGGACAGTATCGAAGAAGCCACCGAGTTCGAGGATGCTTTGAACGCCTGGGTACGCCAGCGTTACCTGCCGGTCCGGCCGCTGGAGTCGGCTCCCCAAGGACTGGCCGGTCGGTGGTGGGAGGTGAACGAGGGCGCGGTGTGGCTTTCTCGCACTGCTCGGTACGTGTTGTGGGTCGTTGGCCCGGATGTGGAGACCATTGTGCGAGTGGGAAAAGTGTTACCTTGATGCCAAGGATGCCAAGGATGCCAATGATGTCAATGATGTCAATGATGTCAACATCGCCAACACCGACAACTTCCATAGGACAGCGCATACGTAAAATGTCCCTGTACGGGCTGCGGTTGACGCTCGGCCTCGCCCTGTTGACGGTAATGGTGGTCGGTGGGCTGCGACTGTGGCTCGAGGCGCGGATGCGAGATCGTATGTATACGCGCATTGAGGATCTCCCCCACCGGTCCGTGGCATTGGTGTTGGGGGCCGGTCTCTGGCCGGATGGATCCCTCACTGCCATCCTGGCCGACCGGGTTGCAACCGCTGCCGATCTCTATCATGCCGGTGTGGTGGATACGTTGCTTCTCAGCGGCGACAACCGGTTTGTGGATTACAACGAACCGGCAGCGATGCACGCCTATGCCCGCCGCCTGGGGGTGCCGGACGAGGCGCTGGTGTTGGACTATGCCGGTCGGCGCACCTACGATAGCTGTTATCGCGCCCGTCACATCTTCGGTGTCCGGGAAGCGATTATCATCACGCAGCGTTTCCATGCTGCCCGCGCCCTCTATCTCTGCGATAGTGTGGGTGTAGATGCTGTGGTCATCCTCGCCGACCGCCAGCCATACTCCCAACGGCGCATCATCTGGGAAACCCGTGAATATCTGGCCATTGTTCTGGCCTGGTGGGACGTCCACGTCCGTCGCCCTGTGCCGGTTCTGGGGCCGCCTTTACCGATCTCCGGTACTGAATCCCCCGGATCATAATTCCCCTGTTCACTACCAGACATCTTGACCCTCCCGCAGGCTCGGATGCGCGTGATTTCCAGACCTGCGGGAGAGTTACCGATCAATATGTCAGGTAGTGAACTCCACTGTAACCAAGTTGTAACTCTATCGGTAGGCATCTGGATTACAATAGAAGTGCCTCTCAAAATGGCGTCTAGCGGAGAGGAAAATCCACCATGCCAACTGAGGAGTGAATATGATCGCAGCGAGTCCGACTCACCTGACCAGGAATCGGAAACAGACAGTACTCATTGTAGATAATGACACGGCTCTGGCAGAGGCCATTGCGACCACTTTGGATATTGATGGATTACAAACGATCGTGAGCCACAGCGGCGAAGAGGCGCTGGCGCTGGCGCGTGCCTTTCACCCTGACTTGATACTTTTGGACGTGATGCTGCCGGAGCGCTCAGGAATCGAGGTGTGCGCGACACTCAAAACGGACCCCTCCACATCCTCCATCCCCGTCATTTTCGTGACGGCTAAAGCGGAGGAGAGCGATCGACTGGTGGGTTTGGCGGCCGGTGCCGACGAGTACATAACCAAGCCATTTAGCCCAACGGAACTGTTATTGGTAGTCAACGAGATCCTCTCCGGCCGATCCGAACAATTCTCGGGATTTCGCCGGCGGGGCGCAAAAATCGCCGATCTGGCGGGTGTAGCAGATGATCAATTGGTGGTCTTTGCTCACGAATGGAAAGAGCTGTTCGAGCGAGAGAGAAGAGAACGGTGGGCACTGGAGGAAGCCCATCAACGTCTGGGGGAATTAGATCGCCTGAAGGCGGCGTTCTTGAGTGCGGTTACGCACGAATTGATGACCCCATTTGCCTCGATTGGTATCACTCTTCAGGTGCTGAAACAGGGAAGAGAACAGCTGTTGCCCGATCAACAAGAGGCGTTGGACAATTTGTCCGATGAAATTACCAACTTGCATCGTCTGGTCAATGGTGTAGTCAAGTTTGCCGAACTGGTCAACAAACGGCGAGAACCACAACCACAATTCGTCGCTCTGAGGGACATCATCCCGCAGGCCCTGCAACCCGTCTTGATGATGGCCCGCTCGCGGGGGATCGAGTTCGAGATCGTGCTGCCGGTAGACTTGCCCGGTGTGTACGCCGACCCGGATTTGCTTTCGGAAGCGATATTCCAGATGGCGCACAATGCGGTCAAGTTCAATGTCCCCGGCGGGCATGTGTGGCTGGAACCGACCAATCCCAAAGGGTGGGTGGTGATTCAGGTACGGGATACAGGGGTCGGATTGACGCCGCAGCGACTGGAGTTGCTGGGGCAGCCTTTCGAGCAGGAGGTGGATGCCGTTCAACGCGGGCGGGAGGGTTTGGGGATTGGATGGGCATTTGTACGCTACGTGGCCGATGTACACGGAGGATGGGTGCGGGCCGAGAGTGAAGGTCCTGGTAGGGGGAGCACGTTTTCGATTGCCTTGCCGATGATCGCCGGTTGGCACGTCATCAACCTGGAAAGCCTGGTGAGCGATGGGGATGGAGTCGGAGTCGGAGTGGAATAGGTAAGTAGCAAGTTGTCATCCGGGGAAATCGTGGTAAAATAGCGGACGAGTGACCTGACTTCACTGGGGGCTCGTCTAATGGCAGGACAGCGGACTCTGAATCCGTATGTGGGGGTTCGAATCCTCCGCCCCCAGCCTCACTAATCAACGTGCAAGTGGCAAATCATCTTGCTGCTTGTGCGTTTTTCTTTTTGAGGCCGGAACATTCTCGCTGAGGTCACCGCGGGCGGTGAAGCCTGCCAACTTAAAGGTCACCCCAAATAAAATGGGTGTGTTTCAACTGAGTTGGAGACCCTCCCGCAGGTTGAACTATGCGCG
>CAZXVB010000277.1:0-4569 GCA_964643875.1 uncultured Anaerolineales bacterium
CGTAATTTCAAACCTGCGGGAGGGTTACCGATCAATATGTCGGGTAGTGAAACCTGCTACCCAAGTTCTACCAAGGAGCAAAGATGTCAACTCAACAACCAATACAAGGGACATTCACCACGGAGATAGAAACACTTCGGGAGCAACTGATCGCCTGGCGGCGCGATTTCCATCAGCACCCGGAACTGGGGTTCCAGGAGCACCGCACAGCGAGCGTCATTGCCGACGTACTGCGTCGGGCCGGTTGCCGCGTCCAAACCGGGATCGCCCACACCGGCGTCGTGGGCGTCCTGGAAGGAGCCGCTCCCGGCCCAGTGGTTATGGCTCGCTTCGACATAGACGCTCTTCCCATCACCGAAGAGAATGACCTCCCTTACGCTTCCCAGAATCCCAGCGTGATGCACGCCTGTGGGCATGATGCGCATATCGCCATCGGCCTGGGGGTGGCTACCCTGATGGCTCGGCGACAGGCACAAATGCATGGCACGCTCAAGCTGATCTTCCAACCAGGGGAGGAAGGGATGAATGGCGCTGCCGTCATGGTGCAGGAAGGTGTGATGGAAAACCCTCGTCCAGACATCTTCATCGCTGCCCATGTCTGGACGGACCGTCCGGTCGGCATGGTGGATGTTACGCCAGGGCCAGTGACGGCCGCCGCTGAGAAGTGGACATGCTTGATTCAAGGGAAGGGCGGTCACAGTGCTCTGCCCCACCAGACAGTTGATCCCATCGCCGCCTCCGCTCAGGTCATCACCGCCCTTCAGACTGTCGTCAGTCGCAATGTAAGCCCACAGGAAGCGGCCGTGGTAACGGTCAGCACGCTGCACGGCGGTGATGCATTTAACATCATTCCATCAAAGGTGACGCTTTCCGGCACCATCCGCACGTACAATCCATCGGTTCGGGAAACAGTCCTGCAGCGAGTACGCGAGATCGTCGTAGGAGTGACATCCGCCTGTGGCGCTACGGCCGACCTGGAACTGATCCCCCTGACCCCGGCGGTGGTCAACGATCCAACCGTAACCGAAGCCGTCCACCGGGCTGCTAAGATCGTCGTGGGTGCCGAAAACGTGACCAGTGGTGAACGGACAATGGGCAGTGAAGACGCGGCCGTGTTTATGCAAGACACGCCAGGGTGTTACTTCTTTTTGGGGGCAGCCAATCCTCAGGCCGGCATACAGGCCCCACATCACAACCCACGTTTCAACATCGCCGAGGAGGTGTTGCCCATCGGGGTCGCTGTCTTCATGGAGACACTGGCAGGGTACTTTTCTGTAAAGGCATAGACGGGAGAAGGACCACAGCGAACCGTAGTGGACGTAGGGCAGGCCTCACTACCCGACATTTTGACCCTCCCGCAGGTTCAGAAGCGGTTTGGGGGCATTTTGTGCCCTGATGTGGGGCTATACACGAACCTGCGGGAGGGTTACCGATCAATATGTCGGGTAGTGAAATCTGTGGTAGAATCAGGAGCTACCCACCGTCCTTGCCAGGCAACAGAGGAGGAGTGATAGGTTGCAAGACCTCCTCTACTTCTGCCAGCAACTTGTCTATGGAGAACGGCTTGGGCAAGAAACTGGAAGCTCCTAAAGCGATCAAGCGCTTCCGCTCCTGATCTATGTCAGCGACGTGCGCCGACACTGCAATGATAGGAATCGTCTGTGTCACGGCGTCCCGCTTCAAATGTGTCAGCGATTCATATCCATCCATCCCTGGCAAGCGCAGGTCGAGTAGAATCAGATCAGGGCGATATCGTCGAGCTATGGCCAGAGCCTCATATCCGTTGGATGCCACCAGCGGGGTAAAGCCGATCCGCCGCATCGTGGACGACAGGAATCCCACCGTATCCGGGTCGTCCTCGACGACCAGCACCCGCCCTTGCCAGGTCAATGCATCCTGTACACTGCGCAACAGTGCCTGACCATCTACCGGCTTGGTCAAGTAATCCACCGCCCCCAAAGCCCAGGCAGTACCGTCATCCTGTTTGATAGATAGCACGATGACCGGTATATCGGCTGTCCCGGCGTTGGCTTTCAGCTCCCGCAACACGTCGAGACCGTCCATATCCGCCATATCGGGGAGAATGACATCCAGGATGATCAAATCCGGTTGTTTCTTCTCAGCCCATGAGACGACGGCTCCTCCCCGGCCAAGCAGGAAAACACTATAACCGCTGCTCTCCAATTGCATCTTGATCAGTTGAGCTACATCCGGATCGTCATCCACCACCAGGATACTCCGAGTACGAGCAATCAAACGGCGGGATTGTCGAGATACTTCTCGCCGCTCCTCGTCCTCTTTGCTGACAGGCACCGGCAAGATGAACGTGAATGTGCTTCCTTTTCCTGGTTCGCTCTCGACCCACACACGGCCACCATGCATCTCCACGAACATTTTGACGATGGAAAGCCCCAAACCAGTCCCGGCGGCCTCTTGCACCAAAGGATCGTCGGCCCGATAGAAACGCTCGAAAATGTGTGGCAGGTCATCCGGAGCGATGCCAATGCCAGTATCAGTCACATCCACCCGCACGGCACCTTCGACTGCGTAGGCTTGCACCTCAACTCGCCCACCTTCTGGAGTGTAGTGGATCGCATTGCCCACCAGGTTGGTGATCACTTGATGCAACCGATCCCGATCACCCATAATCTCTGGTAAGCCGGCAGCCACCTGGTACGTGAGCGTTTGATGCTTCTCTTCAGCCTGGACGGCCAACACATTGACCACATCGGCGATCACATCGGCGATCTGCATCAAGCGAGGCTCGAAGCGCACACGGCCCGTCTCCACCCGGGAGATATCCAACAGATCGTTGATCAACGCCGTGAGACGGTCGGCATTGTTTTTGATGATCTCCAGGAACCGCTCCTGGTCCTCATTGATCGGGCCAACAGCACCGGCATGAAGCAGATCGGTGTACCCTTTGATAGCCGTCATTGGCGTGCGCAACTCGTGGGAGACATTGGAGACAAACTCACTCTTCGCACGATCGGCCTCCACCTCCTTCGTCACATCACGCAGGACTGTCACGACCCCCAGGAATTTGTTCCGCTCGGTGCGCACCGGAGAAAGGTGTGCCATGACGACCCGTCCACCGATTTCCAGGATCGTCTTGTACGCTTTCCGCAGCTCAGCCTCCGGTGTCCCCAGCAATGATTCCATAGCCGTCGTCACCTCTCGGCGGCTTTTTTCAGGACAAGCGACGAACAAAGCTTGAAAGTCTTGCCCTGTCAGTTCCTCGGCAGGTATCTCTAGAATCCGCTCGGCAGCCGGATTGACCATAATGGTTTGGCCAGTCGTATCATTGAAGACCACACCATCGGCAATAGAGGTGAGGATAGATTGATTTTTGGTACTTTCTTCTTGCTGAAAGCGGAGCATCTGACCTAGCTCTTGAGCCTGCCGGGTGATCAGTTGGTACACTTCGGCATTGCCGATCGCCGTCGCGATTTGACGGGCCACGGCAGCAACCAGACTGTGATAGGCCGCAGTGAACACACCCCCACGTGGGGATGCCAGCATCAGGAGGCCGTTGAAAGCCCCATTAGCGACCAGAGGGACCAGAATCAGGGAACGGGCACCTTGAGCAACCAAGGGCCGCGCCCAGTCCGGGGGTGGAGTAGATGCAATGTCAGTAAACAGAAGGGATTCCTCCACCCGTCCCAACTGCCAGTCGGCGGGCAAAGAGGAGAGGGGAATGGAAATCGGACCGGATCGATCAGTATCAGCAGGTTCAAGCAATTTCCAGTTGTGCATCATCCGGGACTGCAGGTAATGGTGATCCTCGTTCAGCAGGAAAATCGCCCCTCTATCGGCCGGCCCGGCCTGTAGGAGTTGCTGCAATGTGCGATAAAGCATCCGCCCCACGTCCAGACTGGAGGTGATCTCGGCCGTGATGTTCTGGACCGTCTCCAGGCGGTGATTTTCTTCGATGAGACGCTCCACCTCTGCAGCAAGCGAGTGTAACAATGCCGTGTGCATTACCTTGAGTTGCCCATTCAAGAGGTTGGTTTGTTCCGAGGGCATCAAATGGTGTATGGTCTGAAAAAGTTGTTCGGTCGCCAACACCAGGGCCGTGGGAGCAATGCCGCGTTGGTGAAGCTGCTCGTTGACCCAGTCACGCACCATCGTCGAGACGCCCCGCTCGCCTTCTGCCGGGGCGATCAATACGTTCACCAGGGATTCACAGAAATCTCGGCCGCCATTACTGCCGCCGTCCCCCTCATTGGCATCCCCCAGTTGCAAAGTCAAATCGCTCAGTGAAGTCTGCCAATGGGCAACGACATCTTGCCGATGCTGATCCAACCACGATTCAAGTTCTGAATGCATACCCACCCATTCCTAATTTGCTCAGGCCAAAAGATCAGACTCTCCCACTCTCTGACCTCATTCTATCTCCAACGTTCATCTCCAACACCCAAATGAACGCTCAGAAGCTCAGAAGTGAAACAATAGGTGTGTTGCACAATAGTGAAAAGTCCCACTTTGGACACGGATGAACACTGACGGTTACTGCTCAGGCCAGCGGTTGAAACCGCGCCTGAGGAGCTAAAGCTGGCTGTCCACCTG
>CAZXVB010000278.1:0-4546 GCA_964643875.1 uncultured Anaerolineales bacterium
TTTCCGCCCCTTCCCATCCACAAGTCTTACTTGCTCGATTTTTACCTTGTGGGTGCCCCACCGCTGTCCTTCATTCTCGGCGAGTGCAGCAGTGCCCTCCTCGTAGGAGTGCCACATGTATTGCTGAACCACCGCTTCCGCCAGGCCGTCGGCAAGGACTCGTCCCTTCTCCAGCCAGATAGCCCGGTGGCAAACGCTTCGCACCGCGTCTAGATCGTGGGATACCAGCAGGATCGTGATTCCTTCCTGCTGCATCTGGTCAATCCGTTCCAGGCACTTGCGCTGGAACGTTGCATCCCCTACCGCCAGCACCTCGTCCACCAGCAGAATCTCTGGGTCAGTATGCACCGCTACAGAGAACCCCAGCCGCACGTACATTCCTGAGGAATAATGCTTCACCGGCACATCAATGAACCGTTCCAGTTCCGCAAAGGCAATGATGTCATCCAGTCTGCGGCGGATCTGGGTCCGGCTCAGTCCCAGGATGGAGCCATTCAAGTAGATGTTCTCACGCCCGGTGAGGTCGGGATGGAATCCGGCACCTAACTCCAGCAAGGCTGAGAGTCTGCCGTTGACTGCAATCTGCCCAGAGGTAGGCTCGATGATGCGGGAGATGAGTTTGAGCACCGTACTCTTTCCCGCGCCGTTGGGGCCAATAAGCCCTACCATCTCCCCTTTCTCCACAGTGAAGTCCACGTCCCATAGTGCCCAAAATTCCTCTTTTCGCCCGTTGCCCCGCCCGTGCAGCAGATTGAGGGCCAGTTCTTGGAACGAACGTGGCCGCTCGCGGCGCATGATAAATTTTTTGGAAACGTGATCGAATCGGATGGCTGTTGTCATTGTTTTCCGCGCAAGAGATATGTGTAAGCGTTACAGGTGTGCCTTTAGGGTTGACAGATGGTCAGTAAACGATGTAAAGTGGTGCGTATCCAATCTGCACAGACCCAGACCAGGATACGACATTACCATAACGATCGTAAATTGATGCGCCCGCAGGTGGGTTAATGGTGTGTAAATTATCGTCGGAGGCCCACACTACCTCGATGAAGCGGAAGTCGCTCGTGTCTTGAAATTTGTATCCTTCTACACCAGAATATCCTATTGGCCCGATATAATGGGCATCACTTAAGAAATCACTTGCCGTCTGATAGGCATAGAAAGAAGGTTTGGGAGTTAGATCCGAGCTCTGTAGGAGCCCCGTGTAGTACCACCCATCGTTGACCATTGCATACCAGGTCCGTCCTACTAAGTTAAAAGCTAGTGCTTCTGCGTAAGCTTTAGCTGCGTACATTGCCTGTGTCTCTCGGCAGTCAGAAGTGTCATCCGTGCAAGTTAGAGCTGTTTCGGTATCAAATAGCGGTTTCTCCCCATATCCGTATTTCTCCAACACGCCTCGTAGGAAATTGACCCGCTCGGCGAGGGCTGTGGTCTGGACGATCTCGCCGCCGGTCCAGAACCGGTTGTACATTTTCCCTTCTTCTCCCCCATACCAGGCATAAGCATGAAAACTCACTATATCAAAGTATGGCCCACCGCCATTTTGAAGAATCCCCTCCAAAAATCGGGAAGCTTCACAATTTTGCCCCGCAGGGGGATTATCCGGATCGCAAACGATGGCTAATCCTCCGATCAAAACCACAGCTTCCGGATCCGCCGCTTTGATGGCCGGATAGGCTTGCTTCAACATCTCGGCATAATAGCCACCACTGGCATAAGGATCACCATTCTCTATCCAACATCCATAGCCGCTGTGATTATACCAAATCGGCATATCAGGTTCATTGCCCAGTTCCCAATATTTAATGCCATAAGGTGGATCCTTGTATCTCTTCACAAGAGCAGTTAAAAATTCGGCGAAATCATCCAGAGCATCTTCACGAATCGGCCCACAGTAAGATCCGTCGTATTTCTGTGCCCACCGTGGAGTAAACTGGACTGTGGCTATGATCTTCAACCCGCGTTCGTAGGCTTGTTGCAATCCCGCCCCATCCACTCCCTCCCAATTGTACGTCCCTTGGTTGGCCTCGATCTCGTCCCAGGCAAAGGCGCTGTAACGTACCCAATATGCGCCCACGTCATTGATTTTATCAAAGCCGCTTGAGGGTGTCAACTGCTGCACTTGCACACCAAAGACTGTCGGTGAGGGCGGAAAATTGCGCAGAGCCACCGGTAAATAGGTAGTAATAGCTGATGAACCCCTGACTGAGGTCAGTCTAGTGGAGGTCACGAGTGGGGCATCGGCTTTTCCTCCCCTTGTTCCTCCGGAAATAGCCAGAGCAAGGAGGGTAAATAGAGCTAGGGTTATCAGTAGAACACTTATATTTCTCTTTATCATCACCGTTATCTCCCATAATAGAATGCGATTTGGACGTACAGAGCTGCCCCGTTTAGCACTGCCAAGCACAGCAAGAGAGTAATGGGGAAGAGGCGTGAATGGAGCCTCGTAGTGATAGTTCTAAAGCCTTCTACAAAGGCCAAGGTGAAGATGGATATAACGGGATAGGTGTATCGGGCAGGCGAAAGATACCACTTGAAGGGATGTATTCTCAAGATCGTAATTAACCACACAATGATCAAGGAAGCCGAAAGAAAGGCAAGGAGGTTCAGTTTTCGCCACTGTTTTTCACGAAGCCAACTTTTTAGCCGGCTCCGAGTGGCGGCAATAGCACCAAGCGTGGCCAATGCTGTCCATCCTGAGCATGTCCAAAACCAGAACTCGCCCATCTTGACTTGGCTCCACCCAAAGCGAGCCCAGAAGGTGTAGAGGAGATGGCGCAATTCCAGTGGGTACGCTTCCCCTGTCCTTTGCCAGTCAAGGAGTGAAGCCATGAACTGCGTCAAAGAGAAGCGGGTGTATTTCTGCAGTGTTTTATTAACCCAGGGACGCAACTGAGGCCACGATTGCTCGGCGGAGCCGTTCCGTACTCGATTGACAAAGGGCCGTTGCCCCCACGTTCCCTCCCGTCCTCCGGGATCATCGAAAGCCGGGGGGCGATCCAGTGGCCGCTCCCCCTCTACGAGTACTACCCCGTCATAATAAACAGTAATCGTCCCTGCTTGTGAGCGATCCAACAGTGGCCGTAAAACGATCTCAATTTGCTCCGCATCAGCGGAGATCTTTGCTGTGACGGCTTGGAAAGTCGGTGAGGTCCCCACTTCCACGTTTTCCGAGGTATCCTGCCGCCCATCGTACAGCATTGGCGATCTGACCTGCACTGGCTGTGTAGCCCACATCCAGGCTCCCAGGGTGACCTTTTGTCCTCGGAGCGCTTCTATATCCTTTCTGGGCAACGGCTGTCTGAGCTGTCGGTCAGGTTCTACGGTGGTTATCTCCAATGCCAGTACGTGTCGCCCCAGAGGAGCAGCTTGCATGCTCTGACGGGTCAATGTTGCTTGGTTAGACCCACGATACCATAGGGCCGCATCGCCCCAAGAGAACGCTGCTAAGACCAGAGCCATCCCCGCCAGGACGATTCCTACCCATACCCATAGGCTCCGACGCCCGCGCACCAGGGCCAAGATCAATGCCAGCGGGGCCAGCAACACTGCTACGGCTGCCGTGTTCTTCGTCCATACGCAAAGAGCTGCTGTAGCCAGTATCCATGTCAGACGTGGCCATGATGCACCGCGCAGGATAATCCGCACCGAACCCCACAGGAACAGAGAGAAAATGACTGTCGCCCCCACATCGTTGTTTACCGCTGTCATCAAGTCGGTGTAGGCGGGCAAGAGGGCCATCATCCCCGGCACGGCCCAACGCAGTGGGTTTCCTAGCGCGGTCAGGTCTCCCACCAGTCGCCAAGCAATCCAGATGCTGAGCAGGTACAGGATCAGGGATACCGAACGGGCAACGTATAGTTGAAAAGTAATATCAGCATGTCGGATTATTCGCAAGGGCAGCGATACGAGCATGTAGTAAAACGGCGGATGTTTCAACTGCGGGATAGCGATCCAGACTGGCTTGTCGGTGATCAGCAGGCTGGGGTGGAAGGAAGAAACTCGGAAACGATCATGTTCCAGCATCGAGGCAGCCACCTCACGGCGCATTGCCTGATCGTAATCTCCGGGTTGAGGCAGTTGGCCTCGGTTGGCGATGAGCCAGGCGTATTCAAAATGACCTGGTTCATCATAGTGTTGCCAGGGGGGTACCATAATTAGGTATAGTAGCCCGTGTGCCAGGGCGAAGCTCAGGACCAGGACCTCGATCCAGACTGGCGATCTAGTAGAGGGTTCTTTCTCTTTTCTCTCCGTTGTTCTCCTTTCCCCCTCTCTCTGGCCCACTACGCCTCCAGCTTGTTCTCCGGTTAATGCCCTTTTGTTTCTGGGGCAGGCGCTATCTACTTTCACTTCCCTGGTATTTCTTCAAACAAAATAGCCACCGTGGACGCGCGTGGGCTGGTAGCGGCTATCTCCTTGCGCCTCCGGCTACGACTGGGTCTCTATTAGCTCCCCATAATTATACTCTATCCCGACTTCAAAAGCAACCCCAGACGTCGCGCGAGACGTCCGGGGCAAACGCACAAATCGTTCGGCTCTGAGACCGGAC
>CAZXVB010000279.1:0-4514 GCA_964643875.1 uncultured Anaerolineales bacterium
GACTTTACCTTTCGAGAGGGTATAATTACCTTCCGGTGGCCAGAAAGTCTGGAGAAGTGCCATTGATAGACCTTGCATTATTGTTGGGTCAACGTGAATTCGTGGGGTAAGCCAGCCTCCCGCAGGTTCATATAGGCTTAGCCGACGCAGAAACTGCGGCAAATGGGGCAGTTTACCAGGGATCAGGCGTCCTCATCCTGCGAGAGGCTCGTCCCTACCCCTCGAATCCGTGTAGAGCCGCATTATTTTAGGAGGTGTTATATGTCATCTGAACGTTCCATTCTCGTCCTCTTGCTCGTTCTGCAGGTTATCGCCGTCATCGTTTATCCCCCTAGCTTCTTCCGTAGCGATCCACAGTCCATCGTACTACCGCCGGCACTCTTTCTGCTGATAGCTCTGGCTTTTCTGGGTATCAATACCGGGGCGTTGAACCCGACCGCTGGCCGAGTTTCCTTGGTATTCGTTCAGGGCGTCAACGTGATCGTGCGTCTTGTTATGTTGTTTGCCAACTTGCATACGCCCGCTGGCGCATGGGATTGGCCTTTGATTCTGACCATGTTGATCGGTGTCGCTTTGTCCTGGATTGCGATTGTGCGGATGGAAAAGTATCCTCCACATTTGTTTGTGGTACGCTGACCAACACCACTACGCCAGTTTGTGACTCCATTCCGGCACAACAAAGGGCAAACGGCACAACCACGGCATCATCTTACAACCATATCGCAACTTTCTAAATCAGGAGGGAAATAGTGAGTAAGAAATGGGTTTATCTATCACGGGTGGCCAAAAAGGACTTGACGGACACTTTGGGCCATGAACCGACAATGGATGAGATGAAGATCATCCTGGGGGGCAAAGGGGCCGGCCTAGCCGAGATGACCTCTGTCGGGCTTCCCGTCCCACCAGCATTCACCATCACCACGGAAGCGTGTGTGGAATACATGCGGAACGGTGATTTCCCAGATGGACTGTGGGAGCAAGTCTTGGAGGCCCTCAAGGACATCGAACAGCAGACCGGAAAACGATTGGGAGACCCCGAAAATCCACTGCTCGTCTCCGTACGCTCCGGTGCTCGCCAGTCCATGCCGGGTATGATGGACACGGTGTTGAATCTGGGATTGAACGACGAGACCCGGGCGGCGTTAGCCCAATTAACCGGAAACGAATGGTTCTCCTACGACGCCTATCGTCGCTTCATTACAATGTTCTCCGACATCGTGATGAACTACTCGCGGGAACATTTCGAGGAAAAGCTCTCGGAACTAAAAAAGAAAGAAGGCGTTCAGGCCGATCCCGAAATCAGCCTGGAGGGCTTGAAAGAACTAGTCGCCGAATACAAGGCCATGTACAAAGCGCACTTCGGCGAGGATTTCCCCACCGATCCGTTCAAACAGTTGGAATTGGCCATCAAGGCCGTGTTCGATTCGTGGAACGGAGCACGGGCGGTGGCTTATCGAGAGCATGAAGGCATTCCCCACGACTGGGGAACGGCAGTCAACGTGCAGACTATGGTGTTCGGCAACATGGGCAACGACTCTGCGACCGGGGTGGCCTTCAGCCGCGACCCGGCCACCGGGGCGCATGAGTACCTCTATGGCGAATTCCTGATCAACGCCCAAGGCGAAGACGTAGTGGCAGGTATCCGCACACCACAACGCATCAGCTTACAAGGTTCACGGGAATGGGCCGCCTCTCAAGGCATCTCCGAAGAAGAGCGGGCCAGCCAGTACCCCAGCCTGGAAGAAGCCATGCCGGAGCTGTACCAGCAATTCGTGGAAATCACGCGCAAATTGGAGACCCATTACCGGGATATGCAAGATATGGAGTTCACCATTGAGCGCGGAAAGCTCTGGATGCTCCAGACCCGCACGGGCAAGCGCACGGCTGCCGCCGCAGTACGGATCGCGGCGGACCTGGCAGACGAGGGCTTGATCACCAAGGAAGAGGCTATTATGCGGGTCGAGCCGGAGTACGTGGACTTGTTACTGAGGCCCAGCTTCGACCCCCAAGCAGGCAAGAAGCAGATCGCCAAGGGGCTGAACGCTTCCCCAGGGGCGGCGGCCGGGATCGCCGTCTTTGACGCGGCCCGGGCGGAGGAGTTGGCCTCTGCCGGCCGAGACGTGATCCTGGTGCGCCCGGAGACAAATCCCGACGACGTGCCGGGCATGTTGGCTTCCAAGGGCGTGTTGACCCAGAAGGGCGGCGCGACTTCACACGCGGCCGTTGTGGCCCGGGGCAACAACATCCCTTGTGTCGCCGGTTGTGAGGAAATCTCAGTAGATGTGACGCGAGCGCAATTCACGGCCGGAGACGTAGTGGTCAAAGAAGGCGACGTCATCTCCATTGATGGCTTCACCGGCGCTGTATACCTGGGCTCCGTGCCGATGATCGAGGCAGAATACGAAAAGCAGATCCACTTGATCAAACTATTGAGCTGGGCTGACGAGATCCGCACCCTGGGAGTGCGTACCAATGCAGACTATCCTAAGGATGCCCGCCGAGCGGTTGCCTTTGGCGCCGAGGGGATTGGCCTGTGCCGCACCGAGCACATGTTCTTCGACGAAAAAGCACGAGATGCTGTAGTGCGTATGATTATGGCCGAGACAGACGAGGAGCGGCAAGCAGCCCTCGACGAAATGTTACCCTTCCAAGAGCAGGATTTCGAGGGCATCTTCGAGGCGATGGATGGCAAGCCGGTCATCATGCGGCTGATCGACCCGCCGATGCACGAGTTCCTCCCGCCGCGCGAAGAGCTACTCGAGGAAGTCATTACCCTCCGTTTGCAGGCCCCCGATTCACCGGAGTTAGCCGAAAAGGAAAAGATGTTGGAAGTCGTCAACGCGTTGTGGGAAACCAACCCGATGATGGGATTGCGTGGCTGCCGGGCCGGCATCATGTACAAGGGCCTCACGGAGATGCAGACCCGGGCCTATTTCCAGGCCGCTTGTCGGTGCGCCAAGCGCGGCATCACCGTCATCCCAGAAGTGATGATCCCACTGGTCGGGCATGTCAACGAGTTGAAGCTGGAACGGGAAAAACTGGAGGCAGTGGCCAAGCAAGTGATGGAAGAGGAAGGCGTCAACGTTGAATATATGTTTGGCACAATGATCGAAGTCCCACGTGCCGCCCTCACCGCCGGTGAAATCGCCCAGTACGCCCAATTCTTCTCCTTCGGCACCAACGACCTGACACAGATGACCTTCGGCTACAGCCGTGACGACGCCGAAGGCAAATTCCTGCTCAAGTACGTGGAAGGTTTCGACACCGGTGAGGTGGACGTCAATGGCGAACCGATCAAGTTCAAGATTTTAGACGCGAACCCCTTCCAATCGCTGGATCAAGTGGGCGTAGGACGACTGGTCCAGACGTGTGTGGAGGAGGGGCGAGCCGCCAATCCGGATATCGAGATCGGCATCTGTGGAGAGCACGGCGGCGATCCAGACTCGATTGATTTCTTCCATCGAGTCGGCCTCGACTACGTAAGCTGTTCCCCCTATCGGGTGCCGGTGGCCCGGCTGGCGGCTGCCCAGGCGACCATTCGCAACCGATAGTTACGCTCCGTTAGGAGTTACCCCATCACCCTCCCGCAGGTTAGGACCTACGGGAGGGTGGTGATCATCACTTTCAAACTGACGCCCCCCACCCCTCAGATACGACACATCTCGCTACCTACCCTTGTCCATATCGGGCCGGTTTGACTGTGCTCGCCCCGGTGTGTCACAGTGACGCGGTCAGGAGACTGGCCACAGCGGCGCCGATTATTTTCGGAGGGTCAACGTGGATTCGTGGGGTAAGCCAGCCTCCCGCAGGTTCATACAGGCTTGGCCGACGCAGAAACTGCAGCAAACAGGGCCGTTTACCAGGGAGCAGACGTCCTCATCCTGCGGGAGGCTCGTCCCTACCCATCGAATCCGTGTAGAGCCTTTTCGGAATGGCCTGTACCGTTTTAGTGAGATTTGTCAAAACCAGGGGATAATCATAGGAGCATTGAAATGGTACAGTCGAGAACCGGCTACAGTCGGTTTTCGTGAGAAGAACACAAAAGGACAAGGTGAATTATGATTATGGAAGAGTTGCTGGCCGATTATCCTGTGGTGATTGAGATTCCCGTGGCGTGGGGAGAAATGGATGCGTTTCAACATGTCAACAACACCGTGTACCTGCGGTATTTCGAGAGCGCCCGTATTGCCTATTTCGAGCGCCTGAAATTGACCGAATGGATGGAGCAAACGGGAGTAGGGCCAATTTTAGCCTCTGTTCAATGCCGATTCAAGTTTCCATTGGTGTACCCGGACACGGTTTCCGTGGGGGCCAGAGGGACAGATGTCGAAGAGGATCGCTTGGTGGTTGAAAATATCGTCATCAGTCATCACTGGCAACGGGTGGCCGCGATAGGATCGGGGGTGCTGGTGGCATACGATTATCGTAAGGGAAAGAGAACAACCTGGCCGCCGGAAATTCTGGAACGGATCCTAGCTCTGAATGGAAACGAGCGGGGAAAATGATACATTTGG
>CAZXVB010000280.1:0-4495 GCA_964643875.1 uncultured Anaerolineales bacterium
CGCTCTGTTCACCCAACTCTGTTTGCTCAACAAGGGTCGCCCCATCTGTTATTCTGCTATGAAAGCCGCAGGTTTTGCCCGGAAGGCCCAGGCAACGTGATTTATCCGTTGCCGCTGACGGACGGCCCCGCATAAATGGCGGGGCCTGGGCTTTCATTTGCGCGGGTGGTCGTGGTGGCGACCATTGATGACTCCTCAAAAAACCCCCCATTGTCACTGGACCACTGGGCCACTGGGCCACTGAACTCTGTACAATCGGAACTATAGCGATATCCCTCATCCCGCAGGCTAGAAAACCGACCATAACCGGTTGCTCTGTATTGCATTTTAGCCGATTTCAACCTGAAATTACGTTGAGCTTGCAGGAAGATTTCGTTGTCCCCAAATTGTCACCAATTTACTGCTTGGCCCTTTACCCATCAAATCGAAACGACAGTAAGATGGCATTCGGCTTGGCAAGTCAGCAGGATGTGATACGCCCCGGCAGATCAAGTGAGTTTAGGATAAGAAACGCAACGGTACATACAGCACAGCCCCAAAGCAACATTCGACGTTTGCAAAGCTTTGGGGCTGTGTTTTTGTGACGACCAAATTGTCTCAGTACCCCCGCCGCGACTCGAACGCGGGCCACCGGCTCCGGAGGCCGGTGCTCTATCCAACTGAGCTACGGGGGCCTGACTATGTATGACGTTATTCTACCACGATATGCCCACGTCGGCAAGTGAGTACGAACAGCGACGGCGCTAGCCGGGGGCTTCGGTCGGAGACCTCGCCCAACGGACGGGGGAATTCCGCCCGACGGGTGGGGGAGACCCTTCGGTTCGGGCTGGCCTGAGTAGTAACGCAATCACTTGACAAAACGAGCTTCCATAAGTAGACTCTCAAGATAACTACCCAAACAGGGCGAAAAATAGCACACGGATTAACACGGATCGAACGGGATAGACACGGACTCCCGGAAACTTCAAGTGATCACAAAAAATCTGTGTCATTTGCCGCAGTTTCTGCGTCGGCCAAGCCTGTATGAACCTGCGGGAGGCTGGCTTACCCCACGAATCTACGTTGACCCGAAAAGTAAAGAAATGAACCCAAAGACACTTACCAAGGAATGGCGAGAAAGGGATCGCGCAGACAGTATGTTCCGCGCGTTGGTCGAGCAGTCGTTAGTGGGAATCTATCTGTTCGTCGAGGAGCATTACGTGTATGTCAATCAGGCCCTGGCTGATATGGTCGGGTACTCTGTGGACGAAATTGTAAACCAACTCCCTCCTCTGGCACTGATTCATCCCGATGATCGCCCCTGGGTGGCCGAGATAATCGCGCGCCGTTTGCAGGGTCTAGAAGGAGTTGCCCATTACACCTTTCGGGGGTTGCGCAAGGACGGCAGCACGATTTTGGCCGAGGCCTTTGGCCGACGCATCGAGTACCAGGGTCAGCCGGCCATCCTGGGCACAGTAGTGGACTTGACGGAACGAGTGTGGGCGGAGCAAGCGATACGAGAAAGCCACAATCGCTATCTTCTGCTGACCGAAACCGTCCAAGACATCATCCTATCCTATGACATGCAGAAGCGAGTGGTATTCATCAACCAGGCTGGGCTGAAGATGAGCGGCTACTCCAAGGAAGAGATCATCGGGCAGCCTCTGGAGCGCATCATTCCACCGGAGTACTTGGCCGATATCCAAACGCGCGCTCAAAAACGCCTGTCCGGCGACATAGAACGGTATCTATACGAGTTGGAATTCATCAATGCCGCCGGTCAACGTATCCCGGTCGAGATCAGTTCATCACCCATTATGCGAGATGGACAGATCGTGGAAGTCCTGATAGTTGCCCGCGACATCACCCAGCGGCGACAGGCTGAAGAGGCATTACGGCGTAGAATGAGACAATTGATGGTCTTGAACCAGGCCTCTCAGGCGTTGACCGCTTCTCTGGATCTGGACCGATTGTTGGATAAAATCATTTCGGTGACTGGAGAGATGCTCGGCGTGGATTATGTCAGCATCTTGTTGATGGATGGAGAGCAGATTACCCACAGCGTCGAGACATTGTCCAGTATGCCGGCGCTAACGTATCGGATTCGGGAACACGGGTTCACGCATTGGATTACGCACTCTCGTCAACCGGTGGTAATTGATGCCATCGGTCCGGATGGCACTGTGGACTTGAACCTGGGCGAAGATGCACCGCGCACAATCAACCCAGAGATCGTCAAGGTCGGCATTCGCTCCATCGCCGGCCTGCCTTTGATAGTGAGAGACCGCTTGTTAGGTGTACTGTATTTGCATAGCAAGCGTCCCGGCGTCTTCCGGAATCAGCTTTCTATGCTGACTTCTCTAGCCAACCAGATCGCCATCGCTGTAGAAAATGCACGCCTCTACACAGCGGAGCGTCATAGGTCGGCACACCAAGAAGCACTCAACACCATCATTGCTGCCGCCGCTGCCACCTATGACCTGGCAAACTTTTTGGAGGTTGCCTTGGAGCATACGTTGTATGCTTTAGGCCTGGAGGCAGGGGTGATCTGGGTTGGAAAAGACATTGCCGTCCGGGGATGGAAAGATATGGAAAAAATCCATAGAATGGGACAACAGCAACATGCAGGGATGAAGCTTCCCCACGTGATTGCAGTGGACGATTGGCAATGTGCCACTGCCCCTCATCAGCCTATCGCCGCAAGTATGACTGGACTGGGTATCCGTGCTTCCATCACCGTCCCCATCCTATCCGACGAACAACCCATCGGCGGCCTGAGCGTGGTTGATTTCCAACCCCGCTTCTGGGCAGCCGAAGAGATCGCCCTGGCGGAGGCTGTGGGCCGGCAGTTAGGTGGCGTGGCCGAGCGTCTGCGTCTCCTGGCGCAGGTTCAAGAACAGGCCCAACAAGTCCGGCAAATCATAGACGCCGTTCCTGAGGGAGTACTTCTCGTGGGGGCCAACGGGCAGGTGCTTTCGGCCAATCCCCCGGCAGAGAAAGCCTTGTCCGTATTGGTAGACCGTGCAGATGAGGTCATGGCTGGCCGGCGTTCTATCACCCGTCTGGGAGAACATCCACTTGCCGAGCTGCTGACCTCGCCGCCGATCAAGGGACTATGGCACACGGTAGAGGCAAAGGGTTCTGCTTTTGAAATCATCGCTCGTCCAATCACAGGCGAAGCAGCATCAGAACAATGGGTCTTGGTTGTCAAGGATGTCACCCAGGAGCGGAAGGTGCGCGCTCAATTGGCCCAACAGGAACAATTGGCGACGGTCGGACAACTGGCGGCCGGCATCGCCCATGACTTCAACAACATTTTGTCCGTCATCATGCTGTATACCGAAATGGTGGCCCGCGCAGAGCAGTTTGGGGAGCGGGAGCGAGAACGTCTTCGGATCGTCAAGCAACAAGCCGATCAGGCCACGATGCTGATTCAACAAATCCTCGATTTTGGCCGGCAGGCCGTGCTGGAGCGGCGCCCTCTGGATATGGCATCGCTGCTGGAAGAGAACGTCCGGCTATTCAGACGGATGTTGCCAGAACACATCGAGATCATCTGGGAAGGAAACGGGGAAGGTTGTATCGTGTATGCCGACCGAACCCGTATGCAGCAAATGCTGACCAATTTGATAGTCAATGCGCGGGATGCAATGCCAGATGGTGGCGTTTTGCGCATCGGTCTGAAACGCATCTATGTGGCAGAGGGCAAATCGCCGTTGGTGCCGGAGATGGAGACCGGTGATTGGGTTCAGATCACGATCCAGGATACCGGCGTCGGTATCCCCCCAACAGCTCTCACTCACATTTTCGAACCATTCTTTACAACCAAGGGACCAGGGGAAGGCAGCGGTCTGGGATTGGCGCAGGTACACGGCATCATTGGGCAACATGGCGGCCGGATCGGAGTGGAAAGCCGACCAGGGGAGGGAACAACATTCACCATCTACCTGCCGACAATGGCTCTTCAAGCAACGACATCCTCTATGAACACGCATCTGGCAACTATGCCGCAGGGGCAAGGTGAAAACGTGTTGGTGGTCGAAGACAATCCTTCTGTGCGAGCGGTGTTATCCGATGGATTGACACAGTTGGGCTACCAGGTCATCGAGGCGCAGAATGGTCAAGAGGCACTGGATATCTTGCAGAGTTATGGAAACAAGATCGCCCTTGTGGTGAGCGATGTCGTGATGCCCGGTATGGGGGGGATCGCATTGTTTCGGGCTATGCAGGAGCAAAATTACCCTCAGCCGGTGATATTGATGTCCGGTCATCCGACGAGCACTGAGGTGGATAAACTCCGTGCCGAGGGATTGACCGATTGGGTCTCCAAACCGCCTAAGTTGGCCGTGTTGTCCCAGGCCCTCCATCAGGCATTGCATTGAATGTTAGGATTGAGGAAAAGGCGAGGACGAACATGGTGCGGTTGCGAGATAGTGTGCTCATTCTGACCGGGTGCGTATTGATGGCCCTGGCGGTGGACATTTTCCTTGGCCCGAACGATGTAGTTCCGGGGGGA
>CAZXVB010000281.1:0-4493 GCA_964643875.1 uncultured Anaerolineales bacterium
TTAAACTTGGCGGGCGGACCATCGGTGTGTTGGGAGTCGGAAATCGGATCAGTGGCCAGCCATTCAGCGAGCACGAACAACAGTTATTGATGGCACTGGCCGACTATGCAGCCATTGCGATCGAAAACGCCCGTCTGTACGAGGAAGTACGCCAAGCAAACCAGGCTAAATCGGAGTTCGTCTCCTTCGTGGCCCATGAATTGCGTACCCCGATGACCTCCATCCGGGGCTATGCCGACATATTGTTGCGCGGAATGGCCGCATCACTGACAAAACAACAGGCCGAGTTCGTGCACAAGATTCGCAGCAACGTGGTCCGCATGCAGATTCTGGTCTCTGATCTGCAAGATATTTCCCGCATTGAGACCGGCCATCTCCATCTGGACCTGCGAACAGTTCCCTTGAACCAGGTGGTACAGGATGCTCTGGAGACCACCCAGGAACAGATCAAAGCCCGCGATCAGAAGTTGACGATCAATCTGCCGGATGATCTGCCACCGGTACGTGCTGATGCTGCCCGTTTGACCCAGGTGCTAATCAACTTACTCAGCAATGCCTACAAGTACACACCAAACGGAGGGCGTATCTGGTTGCGTGCCTGGCGAGAGGGGAGTTTCGTACACTGTGCCGTCTCGGACACCGGCATCGGCATCTCTCCCGAAGACCAGGCTCGTCTGTTCACCAAGTTCTTCCGCTCGGAAAATCCGGTGGCCCGTGAAAAGCCGGGGACTGGCCTGGGGCTATGTATCGTCAAGAAGCTGATAGAACTGCAAGGAGGAGAGATCAGCGTACAAAGCGAACTAGGCCGCGGTACGACTTTTGCCTTCACCATCCCGCTGGCTCAGAAAACTCCAGAAGCATTGGAGATCACATCCACACTGGCCGCATCATCATCTTCCCAGTCTTCAGCGACGATGATCGCCCATTCGATCCCCGTATCTTTCCAGCTCATACCATGATCCCCACACTGCCCCAAGGGCATGGGCACTTACCAGGTGCCCGGCACCTCCTATCCCCACAAATCTTGTGCCCGGCGCGGTTCCAGGGATGTGTCCCCGCTCTGGTAGACGATCTCCCCGCCCACCAGCGTCATCTCCATCGGCGCGTTCCACAATTCTTGCAGTGACGCGCTGTAGGGATCTGCGCCCCAGATTGCCAGATCGGCCAGTTTGCCCGCTTCGATTGAGCCTTTGACGTCCTCCTTGTGCCCGGCGTAGGCGGCGCCCATCGTGTGCGCCCGCAGTGCCTCCTTCATCGTCAGTGCCTGCTCCGGTTCGTACTGCACTTTGGAGAAGGTGGCGCGAGTCACGGCCCCAATCAGCGTCGCCAGGGGGGTGTACCAGGGGGTCGTCGGCGAGTCGGAGCCGAGCGCCAGATGCACGCCCTCCTCGAGCCACTCACGGGTGACGATGATCCGCTTGCCCCGCTCAGCGCCGAACAGGTCCACGTATTTATCCCCGCCGATGCGGATGAACTGCGGCTGGGTGGAGACCACCACTCCCAGGTCGCGCATGCGCTGCGTCGCCTCCGGTGTGCACAGGATGCAGTGTTCGATCCGATGGCGCGGGTCGGGGCGGGGGTTAGCGTTCATCGCTTCCTCGAAGGCGTCCAGCGTCAGGTCCACCGCCGCGTCGCCCACGCAGTGGACGCAGATCTGCAAGCCCGTGTTGTGCAGGGCGCGGACGGCCTCCTTGAACGTCTGCGGGTCCCATGTGGGCAGGTCCCAACGCTCGCCGTTGTGCGGCTCGTGGCAGTAGGCCATCGTCATCTGGCCGTCGAGTAGGAATTTGAACCCGGCGAAGCGCATGAATTCGTCGTCGTACCGCTCGATCTCGTTCAGCGCCCGGTCCAGGTCGCCCGGCCACTCTAACGTGTAGTAAACCGCGCCCCGCAGGTACATCTCACCCTGCCGCCCGGTCTCCAGGTAGGTGGCGACGGTGTCCACACCGCGCACGTTGTTATCCTGGAAACTGGTGACGCCGCAACCGGCAAAGAGGGGTTGAGTGGAGAGGATGTTCTGTCGCACGTCCTCCTGGGTGAAGCGGGGTACGACCCGCCGCAGGAGATCCATCGCGCGGTGGTTGTAAAAGATGCCGTTCGGCGTGCCGTCTGCGTCCCGCCCGATGACGCCGCCGACGGGGTCGGGGGTGGAGCTATCAATGCCGGCCATCTGGAGCGCCAGACTGTTGGCCGAGCCGTAATGGCCGCCCTGCTGCACGATCCAGACGGGGTGGTTGGGCGAGACCGGGTCCAGGTCGTGGCGAGAGGGCAGGCCGGTTCCCTGGATGAACATAAAGTAGCCGATGACCCACTCCCCCTCCGGCGTCTGGGCCACCACCTCTGATAGCGCGGCTTGCAGGTCGTCGAGCGTCCGCACATCGGGCGGTAGGAAGGGGGTGTAGTAGCTGTGCATCAGGCCCGTGACCTGAAAGTGATTGTGGGGGTCAATCAGGCCGGGGGTGACTGATCTGCCCCCCAGGTCTATCACCTGTGTGTTCTCGCCGACCAGCGTGGAAATGTCCACACTGCTGCCCACTGCCTGGATGAGTCCGTCTTTGACGGAGACCGCCTGGGCGATGGAGTCGGCGGGGTCCACGGTGATGATTTTGCCGTTGATGAGCGCCAGGTCGGCAGCCTGGCCCGCCGGGGCAACCGGGGTGATAGGGGGCGCGGTGGCGGGCGTGGTGGGGGTGAGTGTCACTATGCCTTGTCCCCGCCCGCAGGCCAGGGCGGATCCGGCCAGCGCGGCTCCCGCGCCGATGAGGAATTGGCGGCGGGTGATGCGGTGGGATGGTTGCTTTTTCATCGGTTCACCTCCTGTCGCGTGATTGGTTGTGGCCATGCGGGCTACTGCGACACGACTACAGCGCGGATCATATAGTTACTGGACTGGAGTTCCCAGTAGTCGCCATCTATCTCGTAACTGTGACCGCTACCGCCGGTGTCCACCCCCAGCGTGGGCTGATAATTTGCTATGTGCAGGAAGCCCACGCAGAAGTCGGCCGTCACCGTAAGATTACGGTACGATAGATCCACATAGTTCCAGCCGTCCTGCCCCGGAAGCGGGCTTGCCTGCTCGGAGAGCAGGTCGGCATGGGTGGCTGCATCCCAGACATGCACCTCAATAGGGTAGGGGGCCTGAAGGTAGTAATTCGCCCTCAAGATCTGCGCTGAGCCGTCCGGCGGGCTAAAGCAGACGGCAAAGCCTTTGCCTGTGTCCCAGGAATCGGTGGTCTCCATCGTGCCATCGTCGTAGGCCAGTTCCACCTCCGGCGCATAGTTGTTCAACACGAGCGGTAGATAGATTTTGTGCTCTGGCACCCAGATGCGGACGCGGACTAAGGGGCAGGCCAAATCGTCGGCCCGGCGGACGATCTGGACGGTGTTGGCGGTCAGATTCTGCATGTTGGTGCCCTGCCAACCGCCAAAAGAGCTATAGTCGCCCCCGCTGAACCACTGGTGTATCCCCGGCCCTCCGATGGTGGAAGAATAACATTCCGCTCGCATCAACATTGAGACGGGTGACTGGTTAAGGTTGTGGTTGAGCGTGATCACGGTTCCGGCGCTGATGGGCTGCCAGCCGCTGTCATAGTCCGGCGGATCGCTGCGCACCACGACCACGCGCACCTGTTCGATGTCGGTGTCGCCCGCCCGGCGGCTGACCTGGACGGTATTGGTGGTCAGGTTGTGCCAGTATGCGCCCCGCAGCGTCGGGGGAGCATCAACCGACAGGCCGCCGTAGCCGTAGTGGTGGATGCCCTTGCTCGTGCCGCTGAACCACAGGCTCACCGATAGTTCCGTGGCCGTGATTCCCAGGTTGTGGCTGAAACTGACCGTCCCGCCGGCGGCGATGTCCGTCCAGCCGCTGTCGTAGTCCGGGGTGCTGTCCGGAACCCAGAGCCGGATGTTGATCTTGTCAGCCCCGTTGTCGTTCTCCAGGCGGCAGATGGAGATTGTGTTAGCGGTGAGGTGTTCCCAGTACACGCCGTACCAATTGTCTTCATACTTCAGGCCGCCATAGTTCCGGCGGTTGAGGCCCAGGTTACCGTCCGTGTCCCAGAACAGCAGGCTCAGGGCATAATCTTCCGGGGCCGCGCCCAGGTTGTGGTTGAACACCTGGCAGGTGTGGGCGGAGACTGTCACCCAGCCGCTGTTCCAACTGCTGGAAGCGGCGCTGGCGTGAGGCTGAGTGGCCGGCGTTACCGGCATGAGTGAGCGGGCAGCCGCGCCGACGGCGAGCAAGAACACGGTTGCCAGCGCCAGGCTGGCCACTACAGATATCCAGATGTAGATGCGTTTGTTCATTTTCTTTCCCCTTTCATGTGATCTGATTGGAGGATGTACAGATGGCATAGTTTCTGTCTTTATGATACTGCCCTGGATGCCGGTTTGCCTGATTTGTAGCCAACAGTTAGCCAACAATTGCAAAACACGGATGGGCTGGATTAGCGGATTGTGCCTGACGAGGATGCGATGGGGCGGAGTTGCAGGAT
>CAZXVB010000282.1:0-4475 GCA_964643875.1 uncultured Anaerolineales bacterium
CCGTTTCAAATGAGTCAGGCGCGGTCAGAGAGCTTGCCAAACTGAGGAGTCGCCCGGCCATTTCTCAGGAACAGACGACAACTTTGCTACTCAAAAACAGGTGAGTATGATGACAGACCATTCAAACACAACGACAAATCAAGTATGGCTTGCAGAACCTCGCCAGACGGCTCAGATGTATCTGCCGGACGGACGCGCGTTCGAGGCGCCTATCTACACCCCTATCGAGAAATACCTGAAAACTGCATTGACCGATACTTCCGTCCCGGTAATCGCGGCCTTGGTCAATGGCGAATTGCGAGAGTTAACATACCGGTTGACATCTGACGCCACCGTTACCCCCGTATTTCTCTCTGATTCCGATGGTGTCCGTATCTATCGCCGCTCTCTTGTCTTCCTCCTAATCACCGCCGTGAGCGAATTGTTCCCGGAGGCCCGAATTTTCGTTGATTACACGTTGCCCTTCGGGGGGTTCTTCTGCCAGGTACAAGGGCGAGAGTCTTTCAACGAGGAAGAGTTGAAGCGCATCGAGGGGCGTATGCGGGAGATCGTCGTTCAAGATATTCCTATCGTCCGCAAGATCGTCCCTCTCTCGGAGGCCGTCGAGATGTTTCGAGCCAGAGGGGAAACAGAAAAGGTTTCACTACTCTCTCGGCGGCAGAAGGACTATCTGACGCTGTACCATTTGCGAGATATGCGCGACTACTTCCATGGCTACATGGTTCCCTCGACCGGCTATCTACGCTACTTCGCGCTACACCCCTGGCCGCCTGGATTTGTGCTCCAGTATCCGCGCCGACATTGGCCCACGGAACTACGCCCTGTTCAGGATTATCCTCAACTGATCGCGATCTTCCAGGAGTATGGGAAATGGTTGCGCCTGCTGGGAGTGGACTCGGTCGGAGGGCTGAACGAAGCGATTGCGAGTAGTCGCATTCGGGAGATCATTTTGGTCTCCGAAGCGCTGCATGAACAACGTATTGCACAGATCGCCAGTCTGATCGCCCGTTATCGAGACGAAATCCGTCTGGTATTGATCGCCGGCCCCTCCGCAGCCGGTAAGACCACGTTCTCCAAACGCCTTTCGATTCAGTTATTGGCGCATGGCATTCGCCCCTTCCCATTGGCGATGGATAACTATTTTGTGGATCGGGAGAAAACCCCCCGTGACGAAGACGGTAATTATGACTTTGAGGCCTTGGAGGCCCTCGACCTTGAGTTCTTCAATCAACAATTGTTAGCCTTGATGTATGGCGACCCGGTTCAACTGCCCCGATTCGATTTTGTGACCGGCAAGCGGGGCACAGGGGAGACAGTGCAACTTGGCCCAGACCACATCATCATCGTTGAAGGAATCCACGGCCTCAATCCAGCCCTCGTTCCCTCGATTCCCGCCCGACACATATTTCGAATCTACGTCTCCGCCCTGACGCAACTCAACCTGGATCGCTATAACCGGGTTCCTACCACCGATACCCGTCTCGTCCGGCGCATCATGCGGGATGCAACATATCGGGGCTATACCGCCGAGGAGACATTGGACCGCTGGGAAAGCGTCCGCCGGGGAGAAAAACGGCACATTTTCCCCTACCAGGAACATGCAGATGTGATGTTCAACTCCGCCCTGGTCTACGAGCTGGCTGTCCTCAAACCGCTGATTGAACCCCTGTTGTTGCAAGTAGAACCTGGCAGTCCCCGCCGGGTAGAAGCCAAACGCCTGCTGGCATTCTTGAGATGGTTCGAGCCTTGCGGCGCTGATCTCATCCCCGACAATTCCATTTTGCGGGAATTCGTTGGCGGTTCCATCCTGCGGGACTACGTGCCTTGGCGGCCGGAAGCGGGTAAGGCCTGACCGTTTAGAGTGTGTAGAAAAGTGTGAGCGATAGAGTTAGAGAGAGTAAAATAAGCCATCGCTCTCATCCCCATTGGGGGCGTTACGCTGCAGTTGCTATGGGGATCGTGTTGACGGTCCTGGGGGTGATGATCCTCCATCGGTTGGTTGTGGATCTGCCCTCGCCGGACCGGCTGTACGAACGGGCGGCTGCGCCCTCTATGCGCATCTACGACCGACACGGACGGTTGTTGTACGAGATTTTGGACCCGCACGGCGGCGCGCACACACCGGTGTCGCTGGCGGAGATCCCTCCGGATTGTCTCCACGCTACGATTGCCACGGAGGACGCCAGTTTCTATCGCAATCCAGGCGTGGATGCGTGGGCAATCATCCGCGCCTTGTGGATCAACATCCAAGGCGGCGAGATCCTCTCCGGGGGGAGCACGATCACCCAGCAGTTGGCCCGCAATCTGTTGCTTTCGCCGGAGGAGCGCTCGGAAGTCACTCTGGAGCGTAAGCTCCGCGAAACGATCCTCGCCTGGCGGCTGGCCCGCACATACACCAAAGACGAGATCCTCACACTATACCTCAACGAGAGCAACTATGGGAACCTGGCCTACGGCATTGAGGCCGCCGCGCAGACCTATTTCGCCCGCCATGCGTCCGAACTGGATTTGGCCCAGTGCGCCCTGCTGGCCGGCATGCCGCAGGCACCGGCTTACTACAATCCACTGGAAAATCCCAAAGCAGCCCGCGCCCGCCGGCAAGTCGTGCTGGGGCTGATGGTTGAACAAGGATATATCTCCCAACAGGAGGCCGATCTGGCGGCGCGGGAGCCACTTCACTTGGCGTCGGTGCCGTTTCCCATCGAAGCGCCGCATTTCGTAATGTACGTTCGGGGGATGTTGGAGCAGAAATTTGGACGAGAAGCCATGTACACCCAGGGCCTTGTAGTCACTACCACCTTGGACCTGGACATTCAGCATACGGTGGAACGCATCGTCCGCTACCGGTTGGCCCAACTGGCCGACACTCGTTTCGGTCAGCTTCCCCGCAATGTGAACAATGCCGCCGTCATCGTGATGGACCCCCAGACCGGTGAGATACTGGCGATGGTCGGCAGCCCCGACTATTTCAATCCCCGCATAGATGGTGCTGTCAATGGCACGATCACCCTCCGACAACCGGGTTCCTCCATCAAGCCGATCACGTACGCGGCCGCTTTCGACCCTACCCGTCCGACCCCCCTCACACCCGCCACGATGATGGTGGATATGCGCACTGCCTACGTGACCCGTGAAGGCATGCCCTACGTCCCCTACAACTACAATCGTCAATGGCATGGGCCGGTGCTCTTGCGTCAGGCGTTGGCCTCCAGTTACAACCTGGTAGCTGTCAAAGTGCTCGCCGACGTCGGCATTGCGGAAATGTCCCGCCTGGCGCGGGCGATGGGGATCACAACATTCGACGACGTTGACCGCTGGGGCCTCTCCTTGACGCTGGGCGGAGGTGAAGTCCGGCTCCTCGAACTGACTGCCGCCTATGGCGCGTTCGCCAACGGTGGGTATCGCCTGGAACCAATCCCCATTCATCAGATACGGGATCATCGTGGCCATCTTCTGTACCTCTCGGACACCGGCCGGGGGGAGCGGGTGTTGGACGAACGGGTGGCCTATCTGATCACGGATATCTTGAAGGACCCGCTGGCCCGTATGTCCTCCTTTGGGGAGGATAGTGTGCTCCGTCTGACGCGCCCGGCGGCCGTCAAGACCGGTACGACCTCTGACTGGCGGGACAATTGGACGCTAGGGTATACCCCTGATCTGCTGGTCGGTGTGTGGGTCGGCAACGCAAACAACGAGCCGATGAATCGTGTCAGTGGGGTGACGGGGGCCGGCCCGATCTGGCATGATGTGATGGAAACGCTGCTCAAAGGACAACCGGTGCGGGATTTCGTCGTGCCGGAGGGCATAGTGCGCGTGGAGGTGTGCGCGGACAGTGGACTGTTGCCGGTAAAAGGAGAGTCGTGGCCGATCTTCGCCGGCCGCTCCGGAAGTCGCCATCCGGTTCCTTGCCAGCACCGTCTGGAGGAGGTGTTCATCGCCGGGAGCGAACCCACCCGCACCGACGACTGGCATTGGATATACGCACTGGACGTGCGGAACGGCCTTCTGGCCGGGCCGGACTGTCCTGCCGAATTGACGGTCTGGAGACGGTATACACTCTATCCGGCGGAAGCCCAGGATTGGGTACGCGTACAGAACATTCCTCAACCTCCGGAGACATATTCACCGTTCTGTCCGTCTCTTTCCCCGACTGCGGCCGGTGTGGGAGAGGCAGTATCCATCGCGGCCGCTACGCAGACAGACCCGCCTCTGGTGATGACCAGTCCTGACCCGGGCAGTCGGTATCGTATGACGACAGAGATGCCGGCATCGGCGCAACAGGTGTTGGTCGCTGCCCGGCCGGCGGATGGCATCTCTCTCCGTCGGCTTACGTTGCTGGTGGATGGCCGTCCGTTGGCTACCCGCACCGCGCCGCCCTATTATGCCTTTTGGCCAATGTCTCCCGGCAGACATTGTTTCACAGCCCATGGAGTGCAGACGGATGGAACGCCGGTCGAGGCTGCCTCTGTTTTAAT
>CAZXVB010000283.1:0-4465 GCA_964643875.1 uncultured Anaerolineales bacterium
TCGTGCATCAAACCTGCGGGAGGGTTACCGATCAATATGTCGGGTAGTGAAAAGCAGGATGGCATCCCTATGCCGCCCACCACGCATAGGAATGCGCGGCTACGAGAGCAATTTTTCGGTGTGCCGCTATGGTTGTCGAAAGTCCTGGCGGGCGTTTTTACCCACAACAGCCGGGACATCGGGGGACATTGTAACATCAGGGGAAAGGGTTGTCAATCAAACCGCGATCAGCCTGAAAGATGATAGAGGGAAAAAGGAAAAGAGCGCATCATGCATGATTATTTGACGGAACTGTTGCGTACATACTGGTTTGCCCCACCGGTGGCCCTGTGGCGAGCCATCGAATTGCGGGTGGCCGCGGCAGAATCGGTCTATACCCATCCTCTCCTCGACCTGGGCTGCGGCGATGGCCTGATCGGCCAGGTGATCTTCGGAGCAGGCGGGGTGGATGTGGGGTTCGATCCCTGGCCAGAACAACTCCACCAGGCCGCTCGATCTGGCGTCTACCACCACCTGGACCAGGCCCTCGGCGACCGCATGCCGTATCACGATGGCAGCTTTGCGACCGTGTTCAGCAACTCAGTATTGGAGCACATCCCCGATCCGGCCCCCGTATTGCAGGAAGTGGGCCGCGTGCTGCGGCCGGGGGGGCATTTCGTGTTCACCGTCCCCTCGGATGCTTTCCGTTCGATGCTGGATGGGTACGTGCGACGACAGGCCATCGGAGACCAAGAGGCAGCCGAGGCGTATGCGGACGAGGTAGACGTCTGGCTGGCGCATCACCACTACCATACTCCGGACGAATGGAAAGCACTGCTGGAGGACGCCCACATGACGCCGATACGCACACGATACTACATCCCGGAGCCGGTCGAACGGCTATGGGATCGGATGAACACCCGTTTCGGGCTGCGCGGTCGCTCTCTGTGGGGGATATTGGCCTCGCCGCGACTGCGTCCGCTAGGTCATCAGGCCCTCCTGCGCTCCCTGGTGACGGCGATCCTCTCGCGCCGCTGGCGGCCTTACTACGAGATGGATGTGTCCAACGGCGAACGGGGCGGCGGGCTGTTGGTCGTGGCGCGTCGCTGGGATGGAGCCGAATGATGTCCCCGAAACCGACCTTCCTACTCGACCCAGACCCGCAGACCTGGGATCAGTTCGTTGCCCACCACCCGACCGGTCACATCCTGCAACTCTCCGCTTGGGGAGAACTTAAATCACAGTTCGGATGGCGGGCGGAGCGGGTCGCCTTGAGCATCGAGGGATGTTACCAGGCCGGGGCACAAATTCTCTATCGGGACTTGCCGGCCGGCTTGGGTCGCCTGGCGTACATCCCCAAAGGGCCTTTGGTGGACTGGGAAGGCAACGAGGGCGAAAGGCATAAGGGGGATAAGGGAAACAAACCAGACAAGCCGGTGACCACCTTGCTTGCGTTTCTAAACAACCTGGACGCGCGGGTCCGGGCGCAGAGAGGCGTAGCTCTGACCGTTGAACCCGACTTACCCGACGAGCCTCGATACCGACGGCAGTTAGTCGCCCTGGGATTCCGCCCCTCCCTCTTTGGCGCCATCCAACCACGCCGCACCATCGTGGTGGACATCGCGCCGGATGAGGACGCGATCCTGGCAGCGATGAAACAGAAGACACGCTACAACGTGCGGCTGGCGATGCGCAAGGGGGTCGTCGTCCGCGCGGCAACCCCGGCGGACCTACCCGCCTTCCACCGCCTGATGGCCCGCACGGCCGCCCGGAGCGCGTTCGGCGTTCACGCGCCGGCCTACTATGAACTGGCTTATAACCTGTTCGTGCCGCGCCATCAGGCCCGGCTGTTGCTGGCCGAAGTCGAGGGAGAGCCAGTAGCGGCGCTGATGGTCTTCGCCCTGCCGCCCCGGTCCTGGTACTTCTACGGCGCATCGGGAGATGCCCACCGAGACAAGATGGCTCCTTACTTGCTCCAATGGGAAGCGATCCGCTGGGCCAAAGCACAGGGTTGCACCACGTATGACCTATGGGGTGTGCCTGATGAGGACGTGGAGACGTTGGAAGCGGAATTTACCAAGCGAAGCGATGGCCTGTGGGGTGTCTATCGCTTCAAGCGGGGGTTCGGCGGCCAGCCGGAACGGAGCGTAGGCGCATGGGATCGGGTGTACGCTCCGTTGCGCTATGGCCTGTTGACGCTCGGCTATCGGCTTATGCGGATGCGGTCTGGGAGATGAGAAGCGTGCAGCGGATCAGCATCGCATCACCGACTGAATGGCGGAATCTGCTGGAAACTATGCCAACGCCCCATTTCCTGCAAACCTGGGAATGGGGAATGTGCAAGGCCCGTTACGGATGGCAGGTGGCCCGCTATGTGTGGTACACGGGCAACGGAAATACCACCACGCCCTGTGCGCTTGCCTCCGTCCTAACCCGGCGGATGGCTGGCGGGCTGACCGGGGTGATGTACGTCCCCAAGGGACCGCTATTCCAGGACGAAACGAATGCCGTGCTTCGAGAAGCAGTGCTATCCGACCTGGAGGCGATGGCCCGGCGGGCGCGGGTGCTGTTCGTCAAGATAGACCCGGATATCCAGGCCGATACGCCCACCGGTGAAGCGCTGGTCACCCAATTACGCGCCCGCGGCTGGCACCCTTCTGAGGAGCAAATCCAGTTCCGCAACACGATGGAAATAGACCTACGTCCCCTCCCCGACAATCTGCTGGCCGGGATGAAATCCAAGTGGCGCTACAACATCCGCCTGGCCATGCGCAAAGGGGTCATCGTCCGAGCCGGCGGGGTGGACGACCTACCGATACTCTACCGCCTGTACGCCGAGACAGCGCTTCGGGACGGCTTTGTCATCCGTCCAGAGGCGTACTACCGGTATGTCTGGCAGACGTTCATCGCGGCAGGAATGGCAGTTCCCCTGATCGCCGAGGTAAACGAGCAGCCGGTGGCAATGGTGATCCTGTTCCGCTGTGGACAACGGGCCTGGTACGTTTATGGAGCCTCTGCCAACCGACACCGGGAAAAGATGCCCAATCACCTGCTCCAATGGGAAGCCATCCAGTGGGCCAGGGAACAGGGATGCACCATCTACGATCTGTGGGGAGCGCCGGATCGGCCGGACGAGTCGGACCCGATGTGGGGAGTCTATCGCTTCAAACAGGGGTTTGGCGCCCGGTTGGTGTCACACATTGGCGCCTGGGATTTCCCTACCTCTCGCCATGGCTACTGGCTCTATATGCGGGTTATGCCGGCAGTGCTGGCGGGCATGCGCCGCCTCTATTGGCGACGGGCCAAGGAAGCCAACAGCGCGTCGTAACGAGGGGCCATCGTCGCCCAGTCGAAACGGGAGACCGCCCTTCGCAACGCCGCCCGGATCGTCAGGCACGCATCGCGGTGATCGTCGCTCACGGCTTTGCGCAGCCGGGTGACCAATCCCTCGAAATCCGGATACAGGCAGGCCTCGTGATACGGACAGGGCACGATCTCCGGATAGCTCAATCGCCTCGGCAGAACGGGGAAACAACCACAGTGGATGGCCTCAACGATGGCAACCCCAAAGAACTCGTGGATGGCAGTACTGACCACCACGTCTGCCTGATGCAGCAAACGGCGGTAGGTGATCTTGTCGGCGTGACCATAGTGCACCACCCGCTCCCCCAATCTCCGTCGTGCCCGGTCGAATTCGGTCGGCATCTGGCGTACATTGGCCCCCGCCAGGGCCACGCGGAACGCGATCCCCTCATCGGCCAGGGCGTATAGAGCCTCGAAGAACGTCTGTGGGTCCTTGTCGTATTCCCAACGCTGATTCCACAGGATCAGGGGCGGCGCGGAAGGGTCGGCAGATGGAATCGAGTCGCCATCGCCTTCGTCGAGCCTCCGCAGATCGCACCCGACGGGCAACACGTCCGCTTTCTCCTGCACTTCGGGAATGCGATGAACGTGCGTCCAATCGGGGAAATGTTTGAGCAATCGAGGGAGTGCATCGAACCAATCCGCGTAGTGGTAATGGGAGTTGAAGAAAACCCGGTCGGCGGCCAACATCGAAAGCCAATTCATCATCCCATACGTCAGGTCGCGCTTCTCTCCCGGTGGAACCGGATAGGTGAGTTGGTTTTCGTGGCAATAGAGCGCCACAGGCACATCGGCCAAGATGTCGCGGGTCAACCCAAGGAAAACCGGCAAGTGGAGCATATCGGAAGCCAGGATCAGGTCTGGGCAGGCAGCCTGAGCGCGCACCTGATCGGCCAGCGTGACGGCCGCGCCATGCATTCGCCACTTCCAAAAACGGGCCGGCAAAGTAAAAAGGTGCACATAATGGTGGCTGTGGGCCGCGTATCCATCCGCCCAGGTGCGATGGCTCCCTCCGTAGTACGGCTCCAGTAAGAATATGTGCATCCTCTCACCACTCATCGAACACCCTTGGCAGTCAACATTTCACTACCCGACATATTGATCGGTAACCCTCCCGCAGGGT
>CAZXVB010000284.1:0-4431 GCA_964643875.1 uncultured Anaerolineales bacterium
GCCCCACATCAGGGCACAAAATGTCTTCAAACCGCTTCTGAACCTGCGGGAGGGTCAAATTCATTGGCCCATAGATCAGCAACCAAAATTTGTATTCATCCGTATAAATATGTGATCCATTCTGCTCACGTCTGAATATTGTGATAACGGCCAGGAGGAAACTGTGAGAAACCTCTTGCGAGGGGGCGGCGCTCAATGGTTGATTGGTGTCGTCATTGGCCTGGCGTTGGGCTTCGCTATCGGGTGGGGGGTGTGGCCGGTGGAGTATACCAACACGGCGCCGGCCGTACTGCGTTCTGACTACCGGGACGAGTATGTGTTGATGACGGCTGCTGCTTACACGGTGGATGGCGACCTCGCCCTGGCCACAGAGCGGATGCGGCGATTGAACCCGACGGACCCGTCGGCGCCGGTGGTCGCGCTGGCAGAGCGGTTGATTGCCGGCGGGGAAAATCCACAGGATGTCGCCCACCTCTCCCGACTGGCCTATGACCTGGGGGCGCGCACGCCTATCCTGACGCCATATCTGAGAGAGGCACAAGATGGCTAATGGTCGGGGGCTACGCCCAACGCTTCTCTTATTGGGCATAGCGATGGGCCTGGGATTGGGACTGGTATATACCTGGATCATTCAACCGGTCGAGTTGATCAATACTACTCCTCCGCTGTTGCGCAGTGACTACCGCCAGGATTGGATCCGCTTGGTGGGGGCGGCGTATCTCGCCGATGGCGACCTGGGACGCGCGCGTGCCCGGCTGGAGGGATTGGCGACGGAGGAGATCGGCGTAGCATTGGATGGGTTGATAGAAGCGTATGCCATAGCCGGGCATCCTGCTGATCAACTTCGCCGTCTGGCGACGTTGGCCGATGTCGTGGGTGTGCGTACCCCATTGGTGGAAATCTACCTACAGGTTGTGGAGGAAGCCCCCCCTTGGCGCACTCCATTTCCGTCTCCACAAATTCCTCCGACATCTACCCCCACGGCGTCATTGTCATGGTCATGGCCTACGCTCACACCTACCCGACCACCGAGTATCCTCTCTCCTCCTACCCGCCGACCATCCTCTACGGCCTCCGTCATCGGCACGCTGGCACCCGTTTCTTCTCCGAGGCCCATCACGCCGACTGCTACTGGGATGTCCCCAACGCTTACCCAGACGCCTACCCCATCCCCTACCCCGACGCCTCCCTTGGTGATGCGCCTTCGCCCGGTTTCTCAGGAGGAAGTCTGTACTGCTGACCATTCTCCCCGGATCGAGGTGATCGTGCAGGACGAAAAGGGGGATCAGGTGGCCGGCGTTGAGGTGTGGCTGTTGTGGGACGAAGGGGCGGATCGAGCCGTGACGGGCCTCAAACCGCAATATGGGGCCGGGTATGCCGATTTCGACGTCGAACGAGGGGGGCGATACTCCATTGGAGTGGGAGAGTTGGGTTTGCCGTTGTTGGAGGACCTGCAAGTGCCTTTCTGCTTCCCTGCAGAAGGGGAAGGACCGATATTGGGTTCCTGGCGGATTGTTTTGGCGCCGCCGATTGTAGAGTAGCGCCTGTGCCCTGGCCGCAAACATACCTCGGTGGTCAGCGCAGGGGAGATGGAGGCAATGGGAGGTAACGATAGGAGGGAAAATGAGCAAAGGCGAGAAACTGGCAGAGCCGTGGCGAAGCATTCACGGGGCGATCTGGATGATCGGATTGGCGATCCTTTTTTGGCAAGGTTGGTTTTGGCCTGGCATCCTGGTGTTAGTGGGGGTGAGCGCCCTGCTTGAAAGCGTGATGCGAGTCGTTATTCCCGGCGCTTCGGTGGACGAAGCGCCCTTGCACCGCGTGCACACCTCGGACGACATTCCGACGCCCGAACCTGCTGTGGCGCCGTCGGAGGCGGATCTCCAGCAGCGGGTGGACTTGTTGCCCGCCACGTGCCCTGGATGTGGCGCTCCCGTCAGCGACCAGAACGTGCGTTGGACTGGCCCTCGGGTAGCCGAATGTGTATACTGTGGAATGCCGATGTCCGTCCGGGAAAGCCTTATAGCGCAGAGCGGGTAGGGTAGGGCAGTTGGGAACTGGCCGCCTAAACAGGCGGCCCTGATCCGTCACACCGGTTGTATGGTGTATTGGCTATGCTCCGTTTCAGTTTTCCCGTTTGCTACGCCAAACCACTATGCCTAAAACGACTAACCCTGCTGCCCCCAGGGTATAGCCGATCCATAGCTGGTCTGTCTGTGTGCTGATGCGTACTACCAACGGAGCGATGATCACCGATACCAGGTTGATTACCTTGATCATCGGGTTGAGGGCCGGCCCGGCCGTGTCCTTGAGCGGATCGCCCACGGTGTCACCGACGACGCTGGCTTGATGGGCCGGGCTGTGCAGCCCCCCGTATTTTCCCTCTTCGATTACTTTTTTGGCGTTATCCCACGCCCCGCCGGCGTTGGCCATAAAAACGGCCAACAATTGTCCCACCAGGATGACGCCTCCCAGGAAAGCTCCCAAGGACTCCGCTCCCAGGAGTAGCCCCACCACGACAGGTGTCAGCACGGCCAACAGCCCCATTCCCACCAACTCTTTTTGGGCGGCTGTTGTACAGATGACCACTGCCCGCTCGTAATCCGGCTTGACCTCGCCGCGCACCAGTCCGGCGTTGCTGAACTGTCGCCGGACCTCGTCGGCGATGGCCGTCGCGCCGCGCTCAACGGCCCGGATGGAGAGTGAACTGAACAGGAAGGGCACCGCCCCACCGACCAACATCCCAACGAACACGATTGGGTCGGCAATGTTGATGCCTGAAAGGTGGCCACTGCTACTAAGACCCAGTTCACTGCGGGCGACGTTGACGTCGGTAATGAAGGAGCCGAACAAGGAGACGCTGGCGATGACCGCCGAGGCAATGGCGATCCCTTTCGTAATCGCTTTGGTCGTGTTTCCGACGGCATCCAGTGTGGCCATCACACTGCGCGCCTCGGCCTCCATGCCGGACATCTCGCCGATGCCGTTGGCGTTATCGGCAATAGGGCCAAAAGCATCCATCGAGACGTTGTTGCCCGTGTGGCTTAACATCCCAATGCCGCATAGCGCTACGCTATACAGAACATAGCTCACGCCACTGCCTGCAAAGATCAGCACAGATGCCAGAATGGCGATCACGACGATCAGGATGGCCCATACCGTGGACTCGAACCCGATTCCCAGCCCGCTCAGGATCGTCGTAGCGGCGCCGGTGCGGGTGGAACGGGCGATCTGTTGCACAGGTGCGTGATCGGTGTGGGTAAAGTAGGCTGTGTATTTGTTGAACCCGATGGCCAACAGGATGCCGGCGAAGGTGGACCAGAAGACGCGCCAGTCTCCCACGTAGAAGTGGGCCAGAAACGCAAAACTGATCGTCGAGAGCAAGGAAGAGAGGTCATATGACCAGTCCATCGCTTTGAACGCATCTTTCGTTGGCCACACGGTGACGGCGTAGGTCCCGAGGATCGAGCTAACCACACCGATTCCCCGCACCAGCAGTGGGAAGATGATCCATTTCAGATCGAAGGGCTGCAGGGCTAACCCCAGGATCATCGCCGAGACCATAGTGACTTCGTAGCTCTCGAACACGTCGGCGGCCATACCGGCGCAATCGCCCACGTTATCCCCCACCAGGTCGGCAATGGCGGCGGCATTGCGCGGGTCGTCTTCCGGTATACCCAACTCGATCTTGCCTACCAGGTCTGCGCCCACGTCGGCGGACTTGGTGTAGATGCCACCCCCGACGCGCATAAACAGAGCCAGCAACGTGCCACCAAAGCCGAACCCCAGCAAGACTTCCGGCGCGGTCTTGCCATAGATGATGAAGATCAGTGTGCCTCCCAATAGCCCCAATCCGTCGGTGAGCATGCCGGTGATGGTTCCGGCCCGGTAAGCGATCCGCAACGCCTCTGTGACGCTACGGCGGGAGGCCGATGCGACCCGTACATTGGCCGCTACAGCCATAGACATCCCCACGTAGCCAACGGTGGCCGAGAACAGCGACCCCATCAGGAAAGCAGCCGCTCGTCCAACAGATATGTGCCATTCGGCGCCGGCCAGCGCGGCGGTCAGATAGAGCACTATCGTCAAGATGGCGATGAGTACCAGGATGGCGCGGAACTGACGCCGGAGGTAGGCCTGTGCACCGGTGCGGATCGCCGACGCGATCTCCTGCATCTCCGAGGTGCCGGAGTCCTGTCGCAGTACCTGGAACACCAGTATAATGGCGTACCCCAGAGCGGACACGGCCACGGCTACGACGGCCCATATGCCAAAGGTTTCAAAGGGAGTTGCATAGCTCATAGAAGCTTTCTCCTCGATCTTGTTATTTTCAATGTAACTGCTCAAGCTACTTCTGTTAGCGATTGAAATCGCCTCCGGAGGGCTGGCAGCCAAGTGTCCACCTGCGTGGGCACGCCTGTCCACACAGGT
>CAZXVB010000285.1:0-4411 GCA_964643875.1 uncultured Anaerolineales bacterium
ATTTCCATCTACCGATTTCGCGAAGGAGGTGTGTTATGTTGGATTTTTTGGTCTGGTTGATCAAGTTACCGTTCGTGTTGTTGGGCTGGTTCGTCAAGCTCGTCGCCATCGGCTTGGTGTGGCTGATCAAGATCCCATTATGGATATTGGCTCTTGTGCTGGCTGTGGTGTGTGGGGTCGTTGGTGTGGTGCTGATCGTTGCCGGCCTGGGCCTGACGCCTGTGTTGGGGATCGGCTTGCTGATTCTGCCGTTCGGTCTTCTGTTTCTCTTATTGGGATGGTTGATCAGTCACCTGCTGTAGACGACCTCTGGGGGCAGGAGGGATTCACCGCCGTGAGCGCCGCCGGCCCCCATCTTTCTCTTTCTCGACCTGTTGTTGGAGTTCATATAGCCGATTGATGGCCTCCAGCGGCGTCAATGTGGCTACGTCCAGGTGACGCAGCGCCTCCACGACGGGATGTTCCGCAGCGAACAGGACCGGTTGGAACGGTTCCGGCGTGCCTGTTCCGGGGCGGAACTCGCCACTTTCCAGTTGCTCCAGCAAGTCCTCGGCCCGCTGGATAACCGGACGGGGTACGCCAGCCAGTCGAGCGACATGGATGCCGTAAGAGCGGTCCGCGCCGCCGGGAACCACTTTGTGCAGGAAGATCACCTGTTCCCCCTCTTCCACCACCGCCAGGTTGTAATTGTGCACAGCCGGTAAACGTTTGTCCAATTCGGTCAACTCGTGATAGTGGGTGGCGAACAGGGTGCGCGCCCGCCGTTCTGGGTGATTGTGGAGGTATTCGACCACGGCCCAGGCGATGGATAATCCGTCATACGTGCTGGTTCCCCGGCCAATCTCGTCCAAAATCAACAAACTGCGCGGGGTGGCGTGGTTGAGGATGTTGGCTGTCTCCACCATTTCCACCATGAAGGTTGATTGGCCCAGGGCGACTTCGTCTTGTGCGCCGATGCGGGTAAAGATGCGATCCACGATTCCCACCCTGGCCCGGTCGGCCGGCACAAAGCTCCCTATCTGGGCCATCAGGACGATGAGGGCGTTTTGCCGCAGGTAGACCGATTTCCCGGCCATGTTGGGGCCGGTGATTACCAGGATGCGTTGTTCGTCGTTCAGATGTACGTCGTTCGGTGTGAACGGCGTGTCGCGCAAGGTTTGCTCGACGACAGGGTGGCGACCGGCGACGATTTCCAGGGTGCTGTCCTCGCTCAATGTCGGCCGCACGTACCGATTTCGCACAGCGACTTCGGCCAGCGCTGAGGCCACGTCCAGCCCGGCCAACGCGCGAGCCGTTCTCAGCAGCGCCTGGCTGCGGGCGGCGACTTGCCGGCGGATTTCCTCGAACAAACGGGTCTCTACCTCCGCCTGTCGTTCCTCAGCGTTCAGAATCAGCGTCTCGTATTCCTTCAGTTCGGGGGTGATGAATCGCTCGGCGTTGACCAGGGTCTGTTTGCGGATGTATTCTGCCGGCAGAGCACCCAGGTTGGCTTTGGTGATTTCGATGTAGTAGCCGAAGACTTTGTTGTAGCCCACTTTGAGGTTTTTGATTCCGGTGCGCTCTCGCTCACTCTGTTCCAGGTTGGCGATCCACGTGCGGGCGTCCCGCGTGGCCGCGATGATGCTATCCAACTCGGCCGAGAACCCTGCCCGAATGACGCCGCCGGCCGTGGGACTGGCCGGTGGATCGTCGGCAATGGACGCGCGGATCAGAGTGACCACGTCATCGCATGGGTCGAGTTGGCCGGCGATTGCTTCAATCGCGTTGCTCCCGTTGCCCCTGTTGGCCCTGTTGCCCCTGTTGCCGATGATTGCCCGCAGCTTTGGCACGATTTCCAACCCTTTGCGGATTCCCAGCAGGTCGCGGGGCGTCGCCACGCCGGTGAGCACGCGGTTGGTCAGCCGTTCCAGGTCGGGCATTTCTTTGAGTTGTTCTCGCACCTGTCCACGAAGCACGGTGTCGTCGTAGAAGGTTTGTACCTGATCCAGCCGGGCCTCCAGTTCTTCCCGGTCCAGCAGCGGTTGGGTTAATCGCGTGCGTAGTAGACGCCCTCCCATCGGCGTGAGGGTCTTGTCGAGCACGTCCAACAGGGAGCCACGAGTTTGGTGTTCGCGGATGGTCTCGGTCAGTTCCAGGTTGCGGCGCGTCGAAGCGTCCAGCGTCATATAGCGGGTGGTGGTATACGTGTGCAGCCCCACAATTTGGCTCACAGCGCCCCGCTGGGTTTCTTGCAGATAGTGGAGTACGGCCCCGGCGGCGCGGATGGCGAGTGGTTTCCCGGCGCATCCGAATCCGTCCATCGTGGCCACGCCGAAATGGTCCAGGATTGTCTGGCGGGCAGCACCCAGTTCAAAGCGGTAGGCCGGGACGGGCGTTATGTGAGTACCGTTCAACTGGGCCTCGGCGATCAGTGTAGCTTCTCGGCGGGCCGCTTCTCCTTGCTGGTCGGCGGGCAACAGACATTCGCGAGGTTGGAGACGGGCCAATTCCTGTGTCACCTCTTCGAGGGGTAGCTGGGTCGTGGCAAATTCTCCGGTGGTGATGTCTGCGTATGCCAGGCCGGCCTGGGCCGACTCTCCATCCCCGTCGGTGACGATGGCGGCCAGGTAGTTGGGGCATTTCTCGTCCAATAGGGCTTGTTCGATCACCGTGCCGGGGGTCACCACCCGGGTCACCTTCCGCTCCACCAGGCCCCGGCCGGTGACTTCCCCCACTTGCTCGGCGATGGCGACTCGGTAGCCTTTTTCGATCAGCCGGGCGATGTATCCCTCGACGGCATGGTGGGGCACACCGGCCATAGGAACCCGTTGGTCCTTGGCGACCGGCCGCGAGGTGAGCACCAGGTCCAGTTCGCGGGCGGCGATCTCGGCGTCCTTGTCGAAGGTCTCGTAGAAATCACCCAGTCGGAAGAACAGGATCGCGTCTGGGTGTTGGGATTTGATCTGGAGGTATTGTTTGCGGACAGGAGTTACTTTGGCCATCTGGTTCGGTCTCCTTGTCGAATCGGTCGGGCGATGGGGAGGATTGTAGCACAACCTGACTCGAAAGGCAATCGAGGGGCAGCCACGTTACGACCGCCGACGTCCCAGGGATGCCAGTATCTCGGCGGCTGTTTCTTCGATCGGCTTGTTGGTGACGTCCACGACCGGCCAGTCCCGTTGCCCCCGGAAGATGCTGAGCGCATATTCGACCTCGCGCCGTACGCTTTCCGGATCGGCGTAGTCTCCCACAGCGCCTCCCAGATAGGTCTCTCTGATTTGCCGCAGTTTGGCCAGGTGAAGGGGGTCCATCGTCAGGCCGCACACCTTGCCCGGCGGCAGGCTGAATAGAGCCGCCGGGGGGCGGACGGCGGGGACGATAGGCACGTTGGCCGTGAACCACCCTCGGAACGCCAGGTAGATGCTGAGAGGGGTTTTGAAGGTGCGGGAGACGCCGACCAATACGATCTCCGCTTTCTCCAATTCGTGGATGCGCTGTCCGTCGTCGTGACGCAATGCGAACTCCATCGTTTCGATGCGGCGGAAGTATTCGTCGTTCAGTTGGCGGAATATGCCGGGATGTTCCGCTGGCGAAGTCCCCAGTTGGTCCGAAAGTCGCGCCAACAACGGTCCCATCAGATCAATTGTTTCGACGTTGTAGGTTCTCCCGGTGTGAAATATGACCTCGCGCAACCGATCGGAGACCAGGGTGTGGATGATGAAGCCGTGGGAGCGGGCGGCCTCGGCCACAACTTCCTGGATTTGCGCTTCTGTGCGGATCTCTGGCCGCCGTTCGACGATGACATCGGCATGGCTAAACTGAGTGAGGGCCGCTTGTAACACCTGTTCTGCCGTAGCGCCGGTTCCATCGGATACAACGAATACTCGATACATTTTTTCTGTTCCATCTTTGTGTTTCACTTGCCCTGTTGGCGGATCAATGCGATCAGCAGGGAGATGGTAATCAATGTGCTCAATCCACAGATGCCGCCGATCATCCAGTAGCGCGTTTCGTAGTCCAGCCGCATCGCCACCGCGACGGCAGCAGCGGTGGCGATCAGGATGAGCAGAATGAGCAGCGGGCCAGACAGGTTTTCGTTTTGATTGTTTTGTTCGTTCATGTATGGATTCCGTCAGGTGTATTGTGGGTTGCGAATTGCGTGCCTGTTCACCTGCGTGGATAGCTATACGAAGGCCCTCACAGGCGCGGTTTCAACTGCCAGGTGAGCAGTTGCCGGATTGCTGTGCATAGGGAATAATAGCACGGAAGCGGGCAAATTACAATTGTGGCCGGTTCCGGGTTTCTTCGTTGTGCCATACCGTCTCGCGGACACAAGCGGTAGTGCTGCCATTGAGGGAAAAATTGGGTGATGAGTGGTTACTACTCAGGCTACTTCTGTTAGCGATTGAAATCGCCTCTGGAGGGCTGGCAG
>CAZXVB010000286.1:0-4398 GCA_964643875.1 uncultured Anaerolineales bacterium
AGGGTTGCCCACTTTCCAACTGAAATGAAACGCACCCATTTATTTTACCTCGAAATATAGAAGCGGACAAATTTCTTCGTTGTTGGAGTGTCCTTGTCCCGACCGCGTGGCCGGAGTACCGTCAAGCCTATCAGACCTCTGAGTTGCATTATCCCAAAGAGGGTTTAGAATTACCGGAAAGGGAGGGGGCTATGAATCGTGCTAAGACAGTGATCGGGTTTGTATTTCTGGGATTGCTAATGTTCGCCATCGGGAGTATGGTAGGAGCGTTCCTCTCCAACAATCTGCTGATGCCTGCTCTGGCCCTGCCCACACTGGCGCCTACTGTTTCCCTGTCTGCCTGGTCGCCGCCGACTCCTTCCCCAATGCCGACCTCGCCGCCGACTTCGACGCCTTCCCCCTTGCCGCCCTCACCGACGCCTTCCCCCTCTCCCACTCGCACGCCGCGGCCAACGTCTACATCAACCGCCACTTCCATTCCAATACCTTCTCCCACGGATACCGTCACCCCGCTCCCACCCACGATCTCTCCGACGCCGCTTCCGACCCGTCCCTCCCAGGCATTCCTTACCCCTCCACCCACGATCAGCGGAACCATACCCGTATCCGGTGCGCTGCCGATCCCCACGGCCGTTCCCGCCATCGAAGTGCCGCCCGGCACGATCAACATCGTCCTGTTAGGCAGTGACCGCCGTCCGGATTGGGAGGATTGGCACACGGATGTAGTGCAGGTGGTCTCGATCCAGCCGATGGTGCCGGCGGTGACGGTACTTTCTATCCCCCGGGACCTATACGTGTACATTCCTGGCTACTGGATGAGCCGGATCAACTTCGCCGATATGTATGGCGAGGCGTATGGCCATCCAGGGGGTGGCTTTGCCCTGCTGCAAGAGACGATGCGTTACAATCTGGGTATTCCGGTGGACCATTATGCCCGCACGGACTTCGACGGTCTAATCGGCATCGTGGATGCTCTGGGGGGGGTGGACATCCCGGTTCATTGCCGTTTGCAGGACTATTGGCCCTATCCAGACGAAAACGGCGAATATCCCATCAAGGTTATGGAGCCGGGACTACAGCACATGGATGGAGAAACCGCTCTGTGGTACGCCCGCTCTCGTAAGACGACCAGTACTTTTGACCGGGAGCGGCGGCAACAACAGGTGCTGCAAGCGATTTGGAGAAAGGCGCGTTCGTTGGACCTGCTTCCCCAATTGCCGGCACTTTGGGATCAGTTCCAGGATATGGTGGTGACGGATATGGACTTTGGCCAGATTGCTATGCTGGCCGGTGTGGCGTTTCGTCTGGATGAGCAGAACGTGCGTTTCCGCAATATCGGCTATCAGCAAGTAACTCCTTGGACGACACCGTATGGCGGATCGGTTTTCCTGCCTAACTGGGAGGAGATTGAGCCATTGCTTTCGGAGGCGCTGGGGCCGGTGCCGGAGGGGAGGATGTGGCGTCGGTTGCAGACGGTCGCTGTATGGAATGGGACGCCGCATGCCGATTGGGACGTGTTGGCCGCCGACCGGCTCTTTCGAGAGGGGTTCGGGGTCGTGATTGAGCCGGCCGATCGGGCGGATTACCCCCATATGATGTTGATGGATTACACCATGTCACCTAAAGGGAGCGCAGCCTCATACCTGGCGTGGATGTTCGGCGTCGCGCCAGAGAACATCATCTCGGCTTCGCCGCCGGAGGAAGGCAGTGTACCGTATCGTTTGATCATCGGCGCGGATTACGAGACGTGCCACCGGCCATAAGATAACCGGACGGTGTCAGGGTGGGTCGGTTGGGAGGTGACGTCGGAGGCGGTGGGGACGTGGGAGACGGGGGTCTCGGTGTAACTGTTGGACGCTCTGGGGGCGGTGCGGGTGTCGGCGGTTGGGTCGGGAGCGGGGAAGCGGTTGGAGTGGGTGTGGGGGTCGGGGTAGGCGTGGGGGTTGAGGTTGGCGTCGGGGTGGGGGTGGCGGTCGGCAACGGTGTGGCCGTGGGTGTGGCCGTGGGTGTGGCTGTTGGCCAAGGGGTGGCGGTCGGCGTGGCGCTCGGTCGAGGGGTGGGTGTCGCTTCCGGTGTTCTCGACGGAAGATGGGGAGGCTTGCTCGTTGGGTTGGCCGGGGGAGCCGGTCGGGTCGCTGTGGGAGCGGTCGCCGATGTACCGCCCGATGGCGGTGTGCTGGTCGGGTCCAGTCCAACCGGTGTGTTCCAGATTGCGGTGATGGTGAGCGGAACATCACTAATCTCCTCGCGATAGAGGGATTCCTCGGCGATCACCTGGGCGATGAGTTTCGGGTCCAGAGGCGCAAAATGTCGTTCGCGTGGATCGGCGCTGTAGTCCGCCACCCGTTTGGAGCGCAGATCGAACGGGTACGTGGATGCCAGGGAGACCTGGAGACCGTGTTGAGTCACCTGAATCACTATGATCCAGCTCAGGAGGATGACCAAAGCGACAAGCGTCATCAGGGGCAGATTCCATTTGAACCATTGATGTGTTTTACGCATCCTGCTTGGTTCCTAAAACTGCATAAATGTGTATTTGAGAGGATTTCCCCTTGACAGTAAAGTATCCCAGGTCCTTGGTAATGAAGTCGTGCTCCGCTCCCAGAGCATCCAGGGTGGCTTGACTGATCAGTAAATCGTGCTCCTTTACCTGGCGAGTCAAACTCTCGATCCGCGAGGCGACGTTGACCGGATCGCCAATGGCGGTATACTCCAATCGTTCCTCCGATCCCACCGTGCCTACGACGACGTCACCGGTGTTGATCCCCACGCCGATCTGGATCGGCTTTTCTCCCCGCTTGCTCCGGCGGACGTTCAACTGTCGTACAACCTCCAACATTGCCAGTCCGGTCTTTACTGCTCGGTAGGCATGATCTGGTTGAGGAATAGGCGCACCGAAGAGCGCCATTGTCGAGTCACCTCCGAACTTGTTGATCACCCCGCCGTATTTCGAGATCGCCGGATAGATCGCGTCGAAGAACTCGTTGAGCATAGTGAGGACCTGGTTGGCGGTGTGACGTTCGGAGAACCTTGTGAAGCTTTTAATGTCGCTGAACAGTATGCTAACGGTACGTACCTCTCCCCCCAAGGAGATCTGGCCTCTGGAGACGGCGTCGAGCAGTGCCTGTCTGACCTCTGGCGAGACGGCTCGCCCGAAAATATCCTTAACCACTTCCCCTACGCGGAGTTGAGCGACCATTTCGTTGAAAGCTTGGGCCAGCTCCTCAACTTCGTCTCGGGTTCTCACATTTACTTCCTGATCCAGGTTCCCTTGGGCCACTTCTCTAGATGCGTAGGCGATCTCCAACACGGGGCGGGTGATGTGTTGGGAGATAGTAGTCCCCACGAGCAGCACACCAACCAACCCTGTCAGTACCATCAAAGTGATACTCAGGCGGTTTAGAGGGTTGGTTTGCACCAGGTAGCCGGGGGAAAGCGCCGTAGCGGTGACGCCCAGGTCGGAGCCATGGCGGGCCTCGAAGGGGAACAGGACCTGAACGTAGTGCGTGTCGCCAACATCAATAGGGACGGTTTTGACGTGTTCCTGGTTTGCCAACACATCTGTGTATGTCTCTGACGAGATGGTAAGGGTGATCGGCAGTGAGAAGGTGGTAGCTAGTGGTTGGCCTTCGGCAACGTAGAGCGTGACGTGGGCTGCACCGCTGGCGGCGCGAAGGTCATACACCAGGCGGTTCACGTAGGTTCCCACCAGGGCAACGCCGATCATCTCGTCGTAGTCGTAGATCGGCCCGGCGATGTAGAAGGTCGCCCCCCAGGGGGTGTCCAGCACCAGGTCGGCGAATTTGTCCCCGATGGTGTCCGTCTCCCCAGCCAATACCCGCTGTACGATGGGCCACGATGTGTACCAGTCTCCCCCACGACTCTGTTCGTAATCGAAAGGCCCTCCGTTTGGGCGGTGACGCAGGGAAAGTAGCGCTATCCCTTCCAGGTTCAGTACTTCGATGACGTCACTGCCGGTGTTGACAGCGATTGGGGTGAGTAATTCGCGCAGCGTGTTCGTGTCCGCGTTTTTCAGGGCGGTTGCAATTCCCTCTGTATTGGCGACCACGCGCAGAGTAGCCAATTGCTCCTCTTCCAGTTCGACGACTCGATCGGCCGCCAATTTCCCCGTATCCATCAATTGGTTCACAAACCGCCCTTGAACCGAATCCACCACGATGCGTGTGATCACGATTGTGCCTGCAATAGCCAGTAATACCGCCAGAAGAATGTAGGGCAATGTGATTTTGTAGCGCAGGCTGAAGCGCACAGGGCGTTTCCACAATGCGGTGAGTGCCTGTCGTGCTTGGACGTATATTGTACGGATATTTGGATTATTCATCCCGATTTCCATCGCGTTGTCTCGGCTATTTGATTCGGGTGTGTTTCAAATGAGTT
>CAZXVB010000287.1:0-4393 GCA_964643875.1 uncultured Anaerolineales bacterium
AGAGGGAAACGCTGAAATGGATCCAGCAGCAGAGCGTGGTAAATCAGGCAGAAATGTGTCGCCACGAGGCATGTTTGCCTGTGGTATCCTTCTCCTGGCGGCCGGCATCGTGTTGTTTTTCCCGTACATCCATTCTCGCACAGTGAATCCCGTATCGTCTTCATCTGAGTCGCTGGCCGTACTACCATCCCCGTTTCCTATTGCCTCCCCAACCCCTACTCTCACGCCCTCGATGGTCCACACCATCACGTCAACCCTGACGGTCTCCCTGATTCCGCCATCTCCGACGTCCCCACCGCTCACGCCGACCGCGACGCCGGCCATCCCCACTCGCATCACCATCTCCAGGATCAACGTGGACGCTCCCATCGTTCCGGTCTCCTGGTACACCACCGAAATCGCCGGTCAGGTCCAGGCCACGTGGGAGGTGCCTGATCAATATGCGGCCGGGTGGCACGAGACATCGGCCCCTCTGGGGCAGATGGGCAATACAGTGCTCAATGGTCACAACACCACGTATGGGGAGGTGTTTCGCGATCTGTACAAACTGGAAGCCGGTGACCCGATTATTGTCTACGCTGGGGATGTGCCCTATACCTACACCGTCAGCGAGGTGCTGATCCTGCCGGAAGCGGGACAGCCTTTAGAGGTTCGTCGTCAAAATGCCCGATACATTCAGCCGACCGGGGACGAACGCCTCACCCTGGTCACCTGTCATCCCTACGGCAGCCTGCGCTATCGCTTGGTTCTGATTGCCCACCCGGTTCGCCGCCTTTCGGTCAAGGGCGGATACTGACCTCGGTGATTGGAATCAGGCCGTTGGGCAGGATTTCACGACCACTCCCACCGGCCGGAGCCGCCGCCGGCAGCCGTTCCATAGTCTGCGGGCAGTACATACCGGTCATCAGTTGGAGACGCTGACCAGCGACCGCCGCCGGTACGTTCAACACATGCTCGTCGGGGATCACCTCCCCCCGATGCCACACGCCGGTAGGAAACCTTCCATAGCGAGGCGGGCCATCGTGTTGGGCAATCGGCTGGCCGATGTCATCCGTCAGGTGAACGAAGACAGTGTAGTCGCCGGCGGGAGGGGCAACAGCTTGCCAGTAGAGCGTTACGGTCAAAGGCGATCCGGCACGCACCGGTTCCTCAATGCGATAGCCAATCAGGGCGATTTCCTCACCCTCGCCCAGACGATAATCGAGGGGATAGACGTCGGTTGGCAGCGACAAGGGCTGCTGCGGGGTCACACGCACCTGGGCAACTACCGGCAACCCAACCGTGTTTCCGTCAGGGCCATAGGCCGTCAGGCGTTCGCCGCTATCTGCCTCGTACAGCCCAACGACGACATCGTACATCTCCGGGACAGGCGTCCACTCGGCCACCGACAGACGGTACACATCACAAAACGCACTGCCCACCGGCCAGAGGGAGGTCGGGAAGCGCCCCAGACCAGGGTAGGTATGGCGTTCCCCCACCCGCATATCGTTCCGCCCCACCAGATGGACGAAGACGGTGTAATCCTCGTCCATTGGCGCCAACGCCTGCCAGCATGCGCGTATCGCCAGCCTCTCTCCCGGCGTTACCGATTCGCGGTCTGGGGCCGCGCCCACCAGTCGTGCTACGCGACCATACGTTAACGACGCTCCCCTCACCATATCGGCGGCCTGGGACGGGGTAAGGAGTCGAGGAGGAGCGAAGGCTGGGCGGATGATCCACCAGGGAGTGGTCGCACTGAGCAAGACCAATCCCCCGATGGATAAACGGCGGACCGTCGTCGCCCAGCGTTTGGGGAGGGATGCCCAGCCCCCCGCCAATAACAAGGCCACTGCCCCGATGGCCGGGAAGAGCAGACGACCGTGTGGCGCGTAGACCCGTCGCATCCATTGCAGAAGAGCCAATAGGACCAGTCCCCACCACACCAGACACCACAGGAAGACACCTCCGTTTGCAGGGAGATCACGGCGCCGCCAGGCCTGCCACCATCCCACCAGGCTGGTGGCCAGCAGACCACCGGTGGCCAGGTAGACCCAGGTAGGGAACTCGACATGTCCCCAGCCAAAGCCTCCCCAGAACGAACGGTATAGGAGAGGCATATAGGCTAGCAGTTCCTTAATAGGGAGCGGAGTTTCCCATCCCCAGGGAGTGTGCACGTGTATGGAAGTCGCTAATGGATCGTTGTAGAGCAAGGCATTCCGCAGGTACCACCCCCCCCCGGTGAGCGCGGCTACTGCCAAGAATCCCACCACGCTGCCAACGGTCCGTCCCAAGTGACGATCCCGCCGGTGGACGAGCAACGCCACCGTGATGGCGACCAGGGGGAGTAGAAGCAGCAGGCTGGTTTTGGTGAGTGCAGCCAATCCGGTCAGCAGCCCCAACGCCAGCACTTGTCGGGGAGAGATTCCCTGACGTATCGCGCGAGCCGTAGCCCAGAGCACAACGGTGGATAGAGCAGCGGCGGCGCTATCGTTGCTCACCACCCCGCTGATGAACAGGAATTGAGGGTTGAAGGCAGCCAGGGCGACTGTTCCCCGAACCCACACCTCGTTGCGTAGGCCGTGGTGTAGAAAGACCTCTCTCGCGGCTCCCCAGATAGCGACGATGGCTATCAGCCCAAAGGCGAGAGAGACGAAACGCGCCGCACGCACCGCCAACACCGCTCCATGCCAGGGAAACCGCTCGCGCTCCGTGTGGATCAGCATATTCTTGTTGTCATTCACCGTACCGCCGGCCTGGTATCCGAAACCCGGATTGTGCCACATTAGGGCGGGGAGATCGTCGTCGGGCAGCCATCCGCTCAACATAGCCGCCACGACGTAGTACAAAGGTGGCTGAGCTACTTCTTGATATGCACCGCTCTCATCATTGGTCAGGGAAGGCAACGTGTGAGTTGTGGCTACATAGCGCAGGTAGGCGTAATGCCACACTTCATCCGGCGCTTCAAAGATCGGCGTAGACAGACTGTAACACACACCCAGCAGGAGGAAGAACACCGGCAGGGGCCAAAAGGGGACTTGGTGTTGGCGTGCCCCTTCTTTCCAACTGTTCCGATTGGCCCAATCGGAAACCAGGTGTAGGAAATTGGTCACCGGAGACGTCATTACTCCTATTCGCTCTTACTCGCGATTGTGCTCATTCGTATCTACTGGCAGTGTCTTTCAATTGTAGGGATATTACCTCCATATTCATTCAGGGGGTAATGATCTGAACGGGCTGTGAATAGAATGTATAGCACCGATCCTCACCTGGAGCACGCACCACCACAATGAATTCGATGAGCTGCCTCGGCCATAGGGAGTTGATCACTGCTTGATGGGAAGTGGTATCGTACGCATCGGCCTGGGTGTACAATGTATATTTGGCGATACTGACGGGTTGAGGAGACACGGCGCGGACCACCATCGGCAGATATCTCCGCTGCGTCAGCGACGGGTTCGGCGTGGGGAGCGGCGGCAGATCGATAACTTGATACCAAAGTTGGGAAGAGGCCGGTTGAGACGTTCCCCAGGTTACCAGCACGCTGCCGCCCTGTGTCGTAGTCGTTATCGCTGTGATGATCCCGTTGCTATCAGGGATGAACGGCCCGGAGAAACGGGCCGGTGAGGGGGGAAGCTCAAACAAAGTGCCCGCATCCCAAAACGTGTCGAACGTCGTGTAATACGGGTCCGGAGAGACGTATGTCAGGACTGTGATGGTCTCTGCCTGGGATTCTGTAATCACGGTGTGAAGGCCCCACTCGTAATAGTACGTTTGCTCCTCGGACCAGGCCACGTCGTCCGGCAACTCTGTCATATAAAGGCCGTACTCGCGCCCCCAGGGGTCTATGCCAATGCGGGCATGGTGGTTCACGTAAACGTTGGAATGGTTCCGTCCGTACATATTGAATTGGTATTGAGCGCACGGGGTGACCGTTACCTGTTGGAATATACCGGCTGTGTACGGCACGCCCCATTTGAAATACACCTGTGCATGAGCGCCATCGTAATGCCATGGCCGCCAGGGGCGCACGTCATCATACTCTGGGATGATTTCTCCCAACCACCATCGCTGCCAATCGTTGGCCACAAAGTGATTGGGGTATTTCCAATAAAAACCTTCCTCCATACTCCCGTTCATCAGTAGATTTTCTTCTCCCCCCAGCGGAGCCTGGGGTTCTGTCTGAGGTTCTGGAGGGGGATCGGCCTTCGCCACGCTCCTTGAATGTGGATACGAGTTTGAGAACGAAAATATGAGCGGTGACGACAATAGCAACGGTTGTATCCGGAGCACGAGGATGATGACAACGAAAACGAACAAGAATAGTATGCCCTTTTTCTTCATAAAACGTAACTGCTCAAGCTATTTCTGTTAGCGATTGAAATCGCCTCTGGAGGGCTTGTAGCCGCGCGTCCAC
>CAZXVB010000288.1:0-4381 GCA_964643875.1 uncultured Anaerolineales bacterium
AGCAGCCAGGTTGGCCCGCAATGTACCAAAGGGAAAGATAACGCCGGCCACCCGGCGATCCCCTCCAATGGCTTGCAGAATCCACTCCAGGCCCAACAAACTCAACTCACGGGGAAACAGAAATGGGAACAGCGTTGGGATCAGACGATTAAGAGGATACGGGAGCGGTCCGATGGCCGGAGGCGGCGGTATCTCTGGGTAAGTTCCTTGCAAGGGGAGCACGATGTAGTCCAAGTCCCGGTAGCGTGCCCGCAGCCGATTGCGAGTCATCCAGATGATACGTCGGTGGAGTTCTGTCAGTCTGATTCTCCAGGTTCTCAGTCTCGCTCTCGGCTTGGGGGACATTCCATCGCTCCTCGGTGTCAGTCGCCGATAGTTTATCAGGCCAGTCGCATTGTAGGGTAAACATCCAGATCCCACCCGGCCCGTCGGCCAGCGCGGAAGTGATGGTGGGCGCAGGCAGCGACCATCGCGGCGTTATCCGTGCAAAGAAACAACGGCGGGTAATAGACCGGCACAGAACACCGCTGCGAGGTCGTCGCCCGCAGAGCCTGGTTGGCCGACACGCCCCCACAGAGCAGGACGGCGGTAGCGTCGAACGCCTCGGCTGCCCGGGCGGCTTTCGTCGCCAGAACGTCTACCACGGCGGCCTGAAAACTGGCCGCCATGTTCGCCAATATGTGGCCCTGCGGGGGCGCACTGAGCTTTTCCACTTCCCGTAGCACAGCCGTCTTGAGACCACTGAAGCTAAAGTCGAAACTGTCGTCCAACCAGGCCCGCGGAAAAGAGAATGTATCCGGTTTGCCTCTTTTCGCTGCTTCCTGAATCGCCGGGCCGCCGGGATAGGAAAGGCCTAGCAGGCGTCCGACTTTATCGAACGCCTCGCCGGCCGCATCGTCCAGCGTACCTCCCAGATATTCGTACTGACCATGGCCCGACATCAGGATCAACTCGGTGTGGCCGCCGGAAACGATCAGCGCCAACAGAGGGAACTCCATCTCCGCTGGGGCGCTCCCCTTCGGGGGCGGTTCCACTCGTAGCCAATGGGCATAGATGTGGGCTTCCAGGTGGTTGATGCCCAATAGCGGCAAGTTCCGTCCCAACGCCAGCCCTTTGGCCGCGTTGACGCCGACCAACAACGATCCCGGCAACCCCGGCCCACAAGTGACTGCTACCGCATCCAGATCGTCGAAACCGACGTGAGCAGCCTGCAAGGCCTGTTCGATGACAGGAACGATGGCTTCGATATGAGCACGTGAGGCGATCTCCGGGAAGATGCCTCCATATTGAGCATGTAGCGCCACCTGCGAGGCGACAACGTTCGAAAGAATGTAGCGCCCCTCTTCAACCACCGCAGCGGCCGTCTCGTCACAGGAAGTTTCAATCGCTAGTATACGACTCACAGAGGAATTACCAACTCCTTGGGATAATCGGTCAGATTCTGGATAGCACCGTCCTCGGTGACCCACAGCACATCTTCCAGACGGATGCCGTACCCGCGACTGGGGTAGTAGACGCCCGGCTCGCAGGTGAACACATGCCCCGGCCGCAGCACGTCGGTGTTGGAGGGCAGGTCGCTGAAGCGTGGTTCCTCATGAATCGCCAGGCCCACGCCATGGCCCAGGCTGTGGACATACCCCTCTTCTGTAGAGTCATCCGTGCCCACAGTGGGATGCCCTCGCTCTTCCAAAAAGGCACACGTCATCTGCTGATACCGGCGGGTCGGCTCGCCGACCTGGTACGCTTCGATCATCGCTGTCATACACTCATAAACGTCCCGATACGCCTGTTCCACCTCTGGAGAGGCGTACCCCAGGCAGAAGGTACGGGTCATGTCGAAGAAATACCCGCCGCCAGCCTGGCGGGGAAAAATGTCGTAGACAATAGTCTGCCCCAAACGGAGCAAGGCTTCCGGGTTCCCTCTGTTGTGGGGAACGCCAGCGTCCCGACCGATAGCAAAGATGAACCCCTCCGGGTCTTCCAGTCCCTGGATCGCGATCAGGCGAGTGATCTCTTCGTGAACACGGCCGATGGTCAAGGGGCTGCCATCGGCCTGGACCAACACCTCGTCCTTCACTGCGTGCGCTGTGAGGAACTCAACGGTTTGTTTGACGATCTGCGCTGTACGCCGTCCCACTTCTCGGATACGCTCTACTTCTTCGGCATCCTTCGTAGCGCGGGCCTCGTCAATCACCGTCACATCGAAATCTCCATAGACCTCGATCCCCTCTAGTTGGGCATCGAGTGCATTGAGCAACTGCCAGGCTCCACCCGGATCGGCCATGCCGTAGAAACCGACCCGACCCTGGACCTCCAAGTCCGCGAAGATGCGACGATATAACTCTACCTGGGCAGCCAATCGGTCATCGTGCTCTCGCAACACCTCGGAGAATTTGTAGTGGCTCATATTCACGATGGACAACCCGCTGGCAGCGGCCTCCTCTCGTTCGATGGGGGAGCAGATCAGGATCGGTTCTTGTCCACGTTTCTGAATGACATACCCCCCACCGATGTTTGCGCCGTTGACCATGTACTGAAGCGCCGAGTTGCCCAGCATCTTGCCGGATACGACAATAGCGTCCAATCCGCGTTCGTCCATCAAATGGTGCAAATCTCGTTTCATCGTTTCTATTCCTATTTGTATCACTCACACTAGCAAGAGCGAACCTTTGTGATCGCCCTTGTGGGCAAGATCAAATCCTGTCCTTACCGCAATATAGCAATGACTTGTACGACGATCTGTAACAGCCGATCATCTTCCTTTGGTAATACGGTGCGCGGGTCGAAGACCAGATGGTCCTCTTCGATCCGCGCGATGACAGGGGGATCGGCAGCCCGCAGCAGGGCGGCCACCCTGTCGGCGTGGGGCAGGTTCAATGCCAGCAAGCGGGTCGGCAGTGTCTCGCCGGGCAGACTACCGCCTCCCACCGTCGAGCGGCCGGCGATGATTTCGGACTGGATCTCGTACCGGCGCAGACGGCGCCGCCACCGGCGGACGCGCCGCTCGAGACTCTCCAGCGAGGCAGCAATCATCCGCCAGACGGGGACGTGGGTTGTTGCCTCCTCCCGCAGGTAATGGAGCAAAGTCGCCTGTAGGGCGGCCAGACAGAGTTTATCCGCCCGCAGGGCACGCGCCAGTGGGTGACGCTTGAGCGGTTGGACGTAATCGGCGCGTCCAACGATAATGCCCGCCTGTGGCCCGCCTAACAGCTTGTCCCCGCTGAAACAGACCAGGGAGGCTCCGGCAGCGATGCTTTCTTGCACCATCGGCTCATGCGCCAGGCCAAACTGGGCCGTATCCATAAGCGCTCCACTGCCTAAGTCGTCCATCACCGGCAGACCGTGCTCGGCCCCCAAGGACACCAGTTCCGCCAGCGTCGGCTCGCCGGTAAATCCGACGATGCGAAAGTTGGAGCGGTGTGCCCGTAGGATCAGCGCCACCGGGGGGAAGTTCTCCCCCAATTCCGACCGCTTCTGACGGGCAATCGTGGCAGCGAAGTCCCGCAGATGGGTGCGATTGGTCGTGCCGACTTCCAGCAACCGTGCACCGCTCTGGGCCATCACATCGGGGATGCGGAATCCCCCCCCGATCTCGATCAACTGCCCACGGGAGATGAGCACGCTCCGGCCCTGAGCCAGCCCGGTCAGCGCCAGGAGAACAGCCCCGGCGTTGTTGTTGACCACCAAGGCCGCCTCGGCCCCGGTCAAGGCACACAACATCCGTTCGGCATGCACGCTGCGGTGTCCTCGCTGCCCGGCATCGAGGTCGTATTCCAGCGTCGAATAGCCGCGGGCGGCCTTTTCCATTGCCAGCCGGGCGGCTGCCGAGAGAGGAGCGCGCCCCAGATTGGTGTGAATGATCACCCCGCTGGCATTGATCACCGGGCGCAGGGTAGGTGCAAGTCGCTGGCGGAGATGCTCCTCAGCGCGAGCGATCAGCGTGGGCGGTTCCGGCAGGTCTGCCCCCTGACGGAGCGCGTCCCGCACATCATCGAGAGTTTGACGAAGCGCAGCTACCGTCTGAGTGTGTCCGTATACTTCAATCAGGGCCTGTGTATCCGGCTCGTTCAACAGCCGGTCCACGGATGGAATGTGGCGTAAACGGTCCGTGAGTTGGCTCATTCGATTTCCCCCTATGTTCCCGGAGCGTATTATACTCCGAAACCGATAGAGGGGAAAGCACAGAAGTGCGGCAGGCGTTATACGCGCCAAAGAGGTATTGGCCATATCGCGCTGCATTATCCGACGTGCCTTGGGCAGCGATGATCACGTAGCGGATCTCTCGCTGACCCAGGTCGGCCGCGATTCGGTAGGCGTTGTCCCATTCGCTCTAGCAATGTCGTCAGGACATGGGGTTGTTGGTGAATTTCGTCTTGCAGGA
>CAZXVB010000289.1:0-2582 GCA_964643875.1 uncultured Anaerolineales bacterium
CCGGCGGCACGGACGGCATCGGAGCCTCCACTTCTGCCTCCATCGGCGGCGCGGCAATCTCCGCTAACCAATCGGGCATCTCGGCCGCTTCGAGCGCCGGAGCTTCCTCCTCAGCGACCGGCGGCACGGACGGCATCGGAGCCTCCACTTCTGCCTCCATCGGCGGCGCGGCGATCTCCGCCAACCAGTCGGGCATCTCGGCCGCTTCGAGCGCCGGAGCTTCCTCCTCGGCGACCGGCGGCACGGTCTCCGCTTCTGGGGAAACTCCAGGAGAAGGGATAATCGGTTCTAGCTCTTGCAACCAATCCGGGATTTCGACCTCGACAGGCTCGGTCATCTCCTCCGCAGCCGTTGTCTCTGGGGGATAGGAAGGCGCTTCGGCAGCGATTTCGTCCGCGATCCCACCGCGAAGCTGATCGAGCCAATCTTCTCTGGTATCCATCGGATGGGGTTCCGGTTCGAGCGGCTCCGCAACCACCTCCGTCTCCGCGACCGGCATCTCTTTAGCCGCCCCTCGCAGACCGGCCAGCCAATCTTCCATTTCGGATTCAGCCGATTCGGTCGGTGGGACTTCATCGGAAGGCTCCAAGGGAAATTCGATTTCCGGCGACTGTGCGGGAATATCGGCGGGGCCTTCAACTCCACCGGAGCGCAGTTGGGTCAGCCAATCATCGCCGGCCTGTGGCTCCGTCGTCTCGCCGATAGGAGCCTCCTCTGGTTCTCCGGGCTGAATATGAGATGGCTCTTGCCAATGTTCCGGTGGAATCGTGGGGAGCGATAGTCCTTTAATCGGCGAGCGGTCTGGCTCCGGCTCTGCCGGTTGAGACGGTGCAGCAGCCATCGGGACCAATCGCGCGTGACAACGATCACAATACACATTCCCAACAGGATTCATCGTGCCGCACATTGGACAACGCAGGGCGGTATGCATCGGCAGTGGTTCTCCACACTCGTTACAAAAACGACTGCCTCTCCGGTTCGCCGTGCCACACTTTGGACAATGAATCATATCACGATCACTCACAGATCAGTATATGGATGCTCATCGCCGATGAACACCCGCAATGCCGTGATCATTATGCCTAGCCCGACCCCCAACAATAGACCCCGCATACCGGCCATGCCCGGAACGGTGATCAGCCAGTAACGCACATCGGCCAGCCACTCCCCTCCCACCAATGGTGTAGTTCCCAGCAAAGTGACAATGACAACGACCAGGAACAATAGCGCCTCGGCGCTGTGTCTTGTGCGTAACAAGCGAAAGGCTGCGGCAAGCAATACGAATGCCACCAACGCTGCCAGGGTAGCCCCCACAGGCGTAATGATGTCGTCAAAAATCAAACGATCTGCCCACATCCAGGTAGATTCTGGCACATTCAACAGGGGAATGGAAAAGATGGGAGGAAGCATAGCCAGGGCCATCGCTACCACCAACACCAGGCTATAGAACCAACCAGAGCGACGCCGGGACAAACGCCGACCGTGGACCTGCAAAATATTGAAAATCCCCAACATAAATGCAAAGGCCGCTACGATCACTGCCCACTCGATCAAACGGTTGCGCAAATCCACCAGGCCCCATGCAGGCATCAAGTAACTTGCCAACACCATCAAGCCTGGCAAGACGGCAAAGAAAACAATCGGGATCCAGCTTTTAACTAACTTACTCACAATCTTTACCCCGGCCAATCAACCGCTCTACATCGCCAGCAACGCCGACGTCAGGATCGCCAATATCAGGATCAGCCGCAATACATCCTGGGCCAACAGAGCCAGTACATGCCGGCGCTCCCCGGTCACTTGGGCGCTGCCGGCAAACATCTCCTCCCCCATTGCCAGACGAGAGGTAGCTGGATAGAGTGCTCCAATCGCTGCCGGAGCCGCAACTGCTGCCAGTGACGAAATTCCATGGCGCATACTGCTTTGCCCTATGAAGCCAACTTCTGCGCTAAAGTCCCCAATGACCATTTCAGCACTAATCGGCTCGAGAGCCGAAACCTGCGCCGCCCCGGCCGCATACGCTACGGGAGAGGGAGCTACGAACCAAACTTGGCGAGGGTCGAAAAGTTTGGCTTGCCCTACGCGCTCGTACGTACGGCGCAATATATCCTGTGCCAGAGGCAAAAGGGTTGGATCGCCGACAGTTACAATGGGCGGAGCGTCGTACGCGACCATTGTGTCGGAAAGCGAGGAAAAAAGTTGTAATGCCGCCACGGAAGTGATCGCACTCTGTCCATACAAACTGCCGTTACCCAAGGCGATATGCAACCCTCCACCGCTTTCTGCGGCATATCCCACCTCGGTTTTCAACTCTTGAAACACAGGCAATGGGCGCACCATTGGGTCTGGCCCTTTCTTACCGCGCAGGATCCGTAGCCCCATCAGGACAATAAACCCCACTCCTAGCAACAGGCTTGCCATCACAGTGTCCGTGCTCATTTATTCCCCTTATTTCGTTTTTTGGCTGTGGAGTGTTACTGTGATGTGAATGGTTCAAATGGTCTCGCAACCGGCGGGCTGAACCTGGATCATTCAACAGAGAAATTATGCACCCTAATGTCGCATCTTACACAATACCGGCC
>CAZXVB010000289.1:2682-4357 GCA_964643875.1 uncultured Anaerolineales bacterium
AATCTGGCCCTTGGCCTCTCCAATACACCCGCTGTAGTATACCAAAGAAATCAATAATCTGCCACTGCTACCTACCCAGTATAGCACGATTCGAGATGGGAAGCAAACTGCACCCTCAAGCGGTGGAGCAGTCATCAATGGTCGCCACCACGACCGCCCGCTGACCTCTCCTCCCCTGTTGGTAGGGACAACCATCGCGGCCGCCCTGTGAGCTTCACCTGCTTCACCTTGACCTCTAGACGAGATCAGGTAAGATATGGCGATATGAAATACTACATCTGGACCATTGGATGTCAAATGAACACCGCCGACTCTCGGCGGCTGGCTTCCGCTCTGGAACAAGTTGGCTATCTTCCCACAGACCGCCCAGAACAAGCGGACGTGGTGGTACTCAACACCTGTGTGGTCCGTCAGTCTGCCGAGGACAAGGTGTATGGCCGATTGGGGTCTCTGAAATCTCTGAAGCGGAAAAAAAACCAACCCATCATTGGTTTGATGGGCTGTCTGGTCGGTGTGCGGGACCCCGCTCCCCTGCGAAAGCGTTTCCCGTGGGTGGATGTTTTTCTGCCTCCGTCGGATCCAACCAAATTACTGGAGTTGCTGGTGGAACAGGGGCGGATAGACGAGGGACGCGCATTGGAAGCCCGCACCATCGCCCGCCGTTACAAACTCCAGAAAGGTGATTTCCTGTTACCCACACCGGAGCGGGAACGATTGGTCTCAGCGTATGTTCCGGCCATTTTAGGTTGCTCAACCGGGTGCACCTATTGCATCATCCCCTATCGGCGGGGGGCAGAGCGAAGCCGTCCTCAGGAGGAGATCATTGCCGAGGCACATGCATTGGCAACGCAAGGGGTGCGGGAGATCACTCTCCTGGGGCAGATCGTGGATCGGTACGGGATGGACCTGGCGGAGCGTCGTACCCTGGCCAATTTGCTGACCGCTTTGCACGAGATCGAAGGACTCTGGCGCATTCGGTTCCTGACGTCTCATCCTCGGTGGATGTCGGACGATCTGCTGGATGCTGTCGCCGATCTGCCCAAAGTATGCGAACACATCGAATTGCCGGTTCAGGCTGGCGACGATGAGATACTGGCGCGGATGCAACGGGGATACACAGCCGACGATTATCGCCGCCTGGTAACCCACATTCGGGAGCGAATCCCCTCGGTCTCCATCGCTACCGATATCATCGTCGGCTTCCCCGGCGAGACGGAAGCCCAATTTCAACACACATACGACTTGTTGGCCGAGTTACGCCTGGACAAGGCCCACATCGCCCGCTATTCTCCCCGTCCCCAGACACTGGCCGCCCGTCGCTACCCCGACAATGTGCCGGCCAAGGAGAAAGAACGACGGCGTAAGGCACTGGATGAGTTACAGACGGAGATCGGAGCGCAACTCAACGCCCGTTGGCTGGGAAAAACAGTAGAGATACTGGTCGAGGGACAAGACGTCCGCAAGGGCCGATGGTGGGGACGGACGCGGAATAACCGCCTGGTCTTTTTTGCCCACGAGCAGGACTGGTTGGGCCAGATGGTTACAGTGCACATCACCTGGACCGGCCCATGGTCGTTGATCGGGAGTGATCCTCGGCCAGCATCGCACGTCTAGCATAGATTGTCCAGGGCAATCGCATCTAATTGCCTCCAGAGCGGAATGGGGGGATAATTAC
>CAZXVB010000290.1:0-4355 GCA_964643875.1 uncultured Anaerolineales bacterium
ATCACGGACACGGAGGATGTGACGGACACGGGAGAGGTGACGACGCCGGTGAGCGGCGAACACACCATCACGTTGCTCAAGGACGTTACGCCATCGGTGGCTTCGCCTGGTGATGTCCTGACGTATACCTTGACCTGGCAGGTATTCGGCACGGAACCGGCTCCCGACGTGACCATCAGCGACACGCTGCCGGCGCACACCACGTTCATCACGGCGACCCGCCCGGTCATCCGGTGGGGGAACCGGCTCATCTGGCCGCTGGGGGACCGCACTCCGGGTGATTCCGGGTTCGTCACCTTCACTGTCCAGGTGGATTGGGATGTCCCCAGCGGTACAGTGATCTACAATGCGGCTCTGATCACCGACACGAGCGACGTAACCGATACGGGAGAAACGAGCACGACGATCCTCTCACCGGTGTTGGCCCTGGACAAGCGACTGATACGCTACAACCATGACGACGACGTGATCACTTTCTCTATCGTGATCACCAATGTCGGCCCGGTGGTAGTGGATGTGGTCCCGTTGTTCGACGACTACGATCATCGTTTCCTTCGTTTTGCCCATGCGACGCCGTATACACCCAATCTGGTGATCACTTATAGCGGATGGCTCTCGTGGACTGACCTGACCGAGCCGCCGCCGCATGGCTTTGGGCATGACCTCTCGCCGGGCGAGCGACTGGTTATAACGACTGTCTTTGAGGTGGTAGGGGATATAACGCGCACGACCAACATCGCCATCACCGATGGCGACGATGACGACGAAGAGATCATCAACATCCCCACGGCGGTTCAGTTGCGCTACTTGCGTGTCTTGGAGCAGGAGGATGGGCTGTTGATCGCCTGGGGGACATTCCTGGAGTATGCCTATGGCTATGAGATATACCGGGCGCAACAAGCAACCTGGGATGCGCTTTCTGCACAGCGGATCGCTTTCCAGCCTGGCGTGAGTGGAATCGAGGGAGCGGACTATGTCTATCTGGACACGGACGTGACGCCGATGTCGCGTTACTGGTACTGGCTGGTCGCTCTCGGAGATGGCGGGCCGCGGACACGATATGGACCGGTCTCAGCGCTGTTTACAGGGCAGCCACTCCATTATCTTTATCTGCCGTTGGTGTTACGCTCCCGCTAGGGGCGACCCTCGATGCAATGGAAATCAGGAATCAGACAGGGGGCATGTGATGCAAGGTAGACACAGGGTATCGAAACTCGGACGGTTGATCTCAACCTTGCTGGTGGTCGTGGCAGCGTTGACCTCCATGGGGATGGAGAGGAATGGACCGACACCTCCGACGAGCCGGGCTTCAGATGTCGAGGCAACGTCGGAGGCTCTGGTGACGTGGACGTGGGACGCTCCTGCCTACCGGCTAGCCCCGGTCGTGGGAGACGATGGTCGGACATACATGCGGGTTATCCTGGATGAATACCCGAACGGGCGTCAGCCGGGGAAGCCGTCCCTACCGGTAGTGGGGCGACTGGTCGTCCTCCCACCGACGGGAGAGTTTGCCCTGGACGTGATCGCGGTTGAGTATGAGACGATCTCCCTGCCAGCGCCGGTCGAGCCGGCGCCAGCGCCGGCCGATCTGACGTTCGACGCCGCCGGGCGGCCTCTGCCAGGCGGGTGGGAATTTGCCCGCGACGAGGCGCTCTACGCCGGCCACGAGCCGTATCCGGAGCAGTTCGTCGCGCTCTCGCCGCCGGCCTGGATGCGGGATGTCCGCCTGGCCCGCTTGCAGATCATGCCCTTCCGCTATTACCCCGACAAGCAGACGCTCGACGTGCTGCGCCACGTACGCCTGCAGATCGTGCCGACTGGTGAGACGAAGCCAGCATTCATCCGCCCGGACTCTCCGACGGAGGCCCCGGAAAGTGATGCCATTCCCCATTCTTTGCTCCTCAACCCGGACGATCTGGGGGCCTTCCGCGCGGCCACGCCGCTGGTGGCTCCCATCGCTCCTCCGACTGCGCCGCAGGCCGCGGGGGCATATAAGGTGCTTGTCTCTGTGGAAGGGCTGTACACACTGAACTATGGGATGTTGGCCGCGGCCGGTCTGCCGGTGGACACAATCGTCCCGTCCACATTACGGTTATTCCATAGTGGCCAGGAGATCGCTATGCAGTGGGAAGGAGACGACGATTCGATATTCGAGGGGGACGAGCGGTTGATCTTCTATGCCCGCCCTATGCCCACTCGCTACGTCAGCCACGACGTCTATTGGCTGGATTGGGGCGGGGCGGCTGGCCGGCGGATGCTTTCCCGGTCGGGCGACCCCGCAGGGCAGCCGTTGCAAACGGCGTGGGTGGATACGCGGATTGAAAAGGACATCGAGTACGACTCCCGGTATGCTGGTTGGAACGGCATGCATTGGTTTTGGGAACAGGTGAGACAACCCGACATCCTTTCGGTTACGCTCGATATTCCCTTGTTGAATCATCCCCGGAGCGACGTTCCTGCGCGGATGACACCCTGGCTGGAGGGCATCACTCGCGACTGGATTGAGCCAGACCACCACGTGCGCTTTTCACTGAATGGGACCTACATTGGCGAGGCGTTGTGGGAAGGAAAAGAGGCCTATTCGGATACACTTGACATACCGGCCGGCCTGCTGACTGATGTGGACAATCAACTGACCTTGACCTTACCGGATGACCTGGGTAGTGACATCGAGGCGGCCTGGGTGGATGCCATTACTGTGACGTATGGGGTGGATGCGGTAAGCTCCGGGCTGGACATGGTGCGTTTTCGTGGCGAAGGGGAGGTCGGTGCGTACGCCATCGGAGGGTTCACCACCGAAACTCTGCACATCTACGATGTGAGCGACCCGGCGGCCCCCAAAGTGGTGACCGGCTGGACGTTCGCCGACGGCATCGTACAGGTTGGCGATGCCGGTAGCATACCCTCCGAATACTTGATCGTCGCCGATCAGTTGATGGGTACGCCGCAAGCGATCTTGGCCGCCAAGCCATACAGCGATCCCCCCGGCGGGGCTGACTACATCATCATCACTCATCCGGATTTTCAGGAGGCCATCGCTCCACTGGCTGCCCGTCGCGCCGGGCAAGGTCTGCGGGTCGCCGTGGTGGACGTCGAGGCCCTGTATGATCAGTTTGGCGATGGTCGTATGTCCCCTATGGCGATCGAAGAGTTTCTTCGTTATGCTTATACGACCTGGCCATCACCTCCGCCCCAATACGTCCTTTTGGTGGGTGACGGTTCGTATGACATGCGCGGCTTCCAACCCGATAGTAATCCCACTTACCTGCCACCTTACCTGGCCGACGTGGACCCTTGGATGGGCGAAACGTCTTCCGATCACCAGTGCGCCGATCTGACCAGCGATCCATTGCCAGAAATGTGGGTTGGTCGTCTGCCTGTCAATACCTCGGAAGAAGTGGATGCCGTGGTGGAAAAAATCATCGCCTACGAAAGCAATGGGCCAGTCGGTGCCTGGAACCGGCGACTTCTTTTTGCAGCCGACAATCCATCCACGGCCGGCAATCACCACGAGGATGCCGATTATGACTTCACGAAATACGCCACACTGGCGTATGGGTATACCGGTGAACGGGTCTACCTGAGCGAGACGCCTGGCGACGCTTATCTGTACACCAGTGCAGCGGCGGCGCGTTCTGCGCTGATCGCCGCCCTGGATGAGGGGGTTTTGCTCTACACGTACTTCGGGCACTCGTCGTGGCATCAGCAAGCAGTATTGGAGACGGATGGATATGCGCCCTTGTTTCATATGAGCCACATTGGCGATTTGAACAACCAAGGACGTTGGCCGGTTATCTTGCAAATGACTTGTTACACCGGCTATTACATCCACCGGACGGACGACACGCTGGACGAGAGCCTGTTACGCGCCAAGGATGTGGGGGCCGTCGCTGTATGGAGCTCCAGCGGCAACGGTGTCACACCGGACCATCGTGTGTTGCATCACTACTTCTACCGGGCCATTTTCGACGATGGAAAGACGGAATTGGGTGCAATCGTGGAGGAAGCACTGGCTGGGCTGTATGCCAATGGCGTTTCATACGACTTGATAGACACCTATCACCTGTTCGGCGATCCGGCGATGATTGTGCAGGCCAATCCCAATCTGTCTGTTGCGATTTTCTTGCCGGTGGTGATGCGTGGAGAATGAAAACCGGACATCGCCATTCTCCTGCGGGTTGTGGGGATTTTGGGGCGTTTTGCTCGCCGACAGATATTTCGTGCTCACGAGATGGCTTGCTCCAACCTGCGGGAGGGTGGGGTGAATAGACTTTCGGCGAAAAAGGTAGGGATGGTTCATTTTCTCCTGGGAATTGGTTTACACTTTGAGCTGCCTCAAGAAATCGGCTGCCTGC
>CAZXVB010000291.1:0-2978 GCA_964643875.1 uncultured Anaerolineales bacterium
ATTTGCCTTCAAAAACCGAGTGTTTTGGTATCGAAAATGGCAACCTGCGGGAGGCAACTGAAATGAAACGCACCCATCTCTTTTCCCACTCCCCTATCTGAGTTATAATATGTCCTAGACGAAACGCGGGGCGGGGCGGTCGGCTGCGTCCCGTTGTGGATGTCGCTCAAATTGGAGAAGAGAATGGAAGAGCGTGTGCAAAAGATTCTGGCCCAGGCTGGCTTTGGATCCCGCCGGGCGTGTGAAGATTTGATCCAGGCCGGGCGGGTCACGGTCAATGGGAAGGTCGTTCGGTTAGGGGGAAAGGCGGACCCAGGCCGAGATCGGATTGAGGTGGATGGGGAGCGAATCACCGTCCCCGATAGCCACGTGTACGTAGCCGTCTACAAACCACGGGGGGTACTTTCGGATCTGGGGAGCCCCACGACCACGACAGAGCACCCCGCCGTGCGCGACCTGGTACCGCTGCCGGGCCATCTCTTCCCGGTAGGACGACTGGACCTATCCAGCGAAGGACTGATCCTATTGACAGACGATGGCGCCTTGGCCCATCGCCTCACCCATCCCCGCTATGCACACGAGAAAGAATATCACGTCCTCGTAGAAGGCCACCCCCCTGCTGAGACACTGGATCGCTGGCGGGCGGGGGTATTCTTGGACGGGCGGAGGACAGCCCCGGCGGACGTCTCCGTCCTGTCCGTCGAACGGAACCATACTTGGTTGCGGGTGGTGTTGCGCGAGGGTCGGAAGCGACAGATCCGACGAGTGGCCGCGATGTTAGGACATCCGGTGCGACGATTGATTCGGGTGCGGATCGCCACACTCGAGTTAGGGACGTTGAAACCAGGCCAGTACCGTCACTTGACTGACGCAGAAGTGGCGGCGTTGCAATCCCCACCGACCGGACATCCATCTCCCAAGCACTCGAGGCACGCCCGATCCAGAAAAGAACGCAAGCGAGGACGAAACCGAAAAAGGAGTCGCAAACAACGTTAATATGGAGCCAAAAACTGTTCCGATCCCCTCAGTGATCGCCATAGATGGTCCAGCTGCCTCTGGAAAGAGCACCGTGGGAGAGTTATTAGCCGGCCGGTTGGGGTATCTCTATTTCGACACAGGAGCGATGTACCGAGCGGTAACCTGGGCTGCCTTGACCCAGAACATCCCCCTCGATGATGAAGGGACAATTACGGCATTGGCGGAACGCCTCTCCATCCAGGTAAAACCCCCTACAGTGGATGATGGCCGTCAGTACACGGTGTTGGCCGATGGCGTAGATGTGACATGGCAGATCCGTTCTCCCGAAGTGGACGCCAATGTCTCGGTCGTATCGGCCTATCCGGGCGTGCGCCGGGCGATGGTTCACCAACAACGACAGGTAGCAGCCAATGGCCACGTAGTCATGGTCGGGCGGGACATCGGCACCGTCGTGTTGCCCGACGCCGATTTGAAACTCTACGTGGATGCCAGCGTCGAGGAACGCGCCCGACGTCGGTGGCGGGAGGTGTTGGACCGGGGAGAACCTTCTAACTACGACACCGTCCTGACAGCAATGCGTTATCGGGATGAGATTGATTCCCATCGTGACGTGTCGCCCCTGCGGGCCGCCGGGGATGCCGTGGTAGTGGATACGACGAATTTGAGCGTGGAGGAAGTGTTGGAGTACTTGACCCGCCTGGTCGAGGAGTGGAATGTCCGCCGCAGCGCCCGGTGCAGTATCCAGCGCAGTGATAGACGCGATTCAGCCCGATAGCTGGGCCGACCGGGTAGGCCTGCAGGCCGGTGATCGCTTGCTACGCGTCAACGACCACCCGGTGCGGGATGTGGTGGACGTGCAGTTCTACGCCGCCGGAGATGCGTTGGCGGTCGTCGTGAATCGGGACGGGTGTGCGCGCGCATTCCAGGCTCCCCGGCGATATGGCGAACCATTAGGAATGACGTTCTCCACACCAACGTTCGACGGCGTCCGTCGGTGTGACAATCATTGTGCATTCTGTTTCATCGCCCAGATGCCGCCAGGGCTGCGGCGTTCCCTGTATGTGCGGGACGACGACTATCGCTACTCGTTTCTCTTCGGCAGTTACATCACCCTCACCAATCTGGATGACCAAGATTGGGCGCGTCTGGAAGAGCAGGTACTGAGTCCCCTGTACGTCTCTGTGCATACGACGGATCCCGCGTTGCGGCGGCAGATACTGCAAAACCCGGCCGCACCGGACGTGCGGGCACAGATTGACCGCCTGGGAACGCTAGGGATTATGGTGCACACACAGGTAGTACTCGTGCCGGAGCTGAACGATGGCCCCCACCTGGATCGCACCATCGGCGAGTTGGCCGACCGTTACCCGGTAGTGCAGTCGGTCAGCGTTGTACCCGTAGGGCTGACACGCTACCACCGGCGCGGGGGGCGCGTTCCGACTGATGCCGAGGCGCGGGTGGTCTACAACCAGGTCACGGAGTGGCAAGTGCGGCTCCGAAAGCGCCTGGGAGTGGGGTTTGCCTATCTCTCCGACGAGTGGTATCTCCGCCTGGGGCTGCCTACCCCCCCACCGGCAGCCTACGATGGCCTGGACCTGACCGAAAACGGCGTCGGATTGGTGTCCCACTTTCGCACCTCAGCCATTCGACGGGCGTGCTCACAGCGGAGCGATACGCCATCCTCGGCCTGTACGATCGTGACGGGGACACTGTTCGCCTCCTGGTTGGCGCAGGCCGTTGCCGGGCTGAACGGCGTGGGGCGCGTAGAAGTCGTGCCGGTCATCAACCACTTCTTCGGGAAGACGGTGACTGTGGCCGGGTTGTTGACCGGTCAGGACGTAGTGGCACAACTGGCCCAGCACGGAGGAGATGCGCCGATCATTTTACCACCGGCGATGTTCGGCGGACCGGAAGGACAGACGTTGGACGAGATGATGCCGGACGACATCGCGCGGTTGCTGGGGCGGGCGGTGATCGTACCATCGGAGTAATCGAAGAAC